>JAFARW010000013.1 GCA_019245275.1 Vulcanimicrobiota bacterium | reverse complement strand
CGAGGGAATCGATGCCGTGCTCCGCTTCGATTTCGCGCGCGACTTCCTCCGCCGCGCTTTGATACGCGAGCGTGTCGTCGTGAAGCGTATCGTCGAGGTCAAAAAGCACGGCCTCGAGCTTGCGAACCATCAGAAACGGACTCGGTAACTCTGCAATTCGAACGGCTTCAACGTGACTCCAATCGCAGTTTGATCTTCACATCTTGCCGGACCTAGAGTCCGCTCCAAGCCGTCCACTCGCTCGACTGATACAAATGGCTGCCTGCAACGGATGCGAGCGCCGTGCGTTTCGCCTTCGCATTCACGAATCCGAAGAATCACGCCATTCCCATCTTGCGCCGGCTTGCAAGCCGCAATGACGACTGCAACATCGCTGCATGAAAAGAGTCCCGATGACGGCTGCTCCGAAAAACCGCTCCAGAGTCGCTCCACATTGCCAGTCGATCCGTTTGCGAGCGGTGCGATCGCGTACGAGAGATCTTGGCGGCCGGCATCGGCATCGGCGTGCGGCCACATCGGCGAACGCAGCAATGAATGTCCGAGGTGCAGGCCGGCTTTATCTCGTTGCGCGTTCCAACCGTAGGTGTCGACAGCGAGAATCGCGACGCCGCTTTCAGTCATGTGCGCGAATGCAAAGCGTTGGCCCGGCACTTCGAATTTGGCCCGATCTTGCGCGGTTCGAGCGACCGCCGCCCGCTCGATCGTGCCGTGCGGTGCGCCGTACATGACCGTGTCGGATTTGAGAGCCATTGTATTCTCGCAGCGCAGCAGCGTGTGACGCTCGCGCCAATCGCCGCACAAGGTGATGCGCAGAAACGGTTCGCCTTCGCGTAATCGGATGTGCATCTCAAAATGCGAACGACCAAACGAAACGGGCACGATCAGCGCGCCGCGTGCAACCCGCGCGTCTCCGGTACGAGGCCGCCAGCTAACCGCCCGGTAATCCGCGTCGAGGTTCCACGCATCCCATTGGCGCGGGCGATCGCGGTACAGCGTCAGAACGTTGGCACGCGTCACAACATTTTTTCCGTCGCCAAGGCGCAGGTCTTCGATCACTCCATCGGACAACACCCGCGCTTCCACTACACCGTTTCGAAAAAAAAATGCGTCGTTGGAAATACTCGGAACAACCGCCGGCCGCTCGGCGATGTCGGGGCGCGGGACGACATCGTAAGCTGTTCGCAAAACCTCTGCGATCAGATCTTCCGCTCGATCGTACTCTTTGTGGACGTCCAGATAGACGGCGCCGATCGACGTTCCGGGTAGAACGTCATGAAATTGGTTCCGCAAAAGCAGCGTCCATGCTTCATCGAGGTCGTGAAGCCACGCTCGAATCTGGGAAGCATCGTGCCGAACCGCGACGCAGCATGAGACAGCGTCCTCGGCTTCCGTCAGCAAGCGCTCGATCCGAGCGTTACGCCGCTTGACGTCATGATGCGTCGTAAAGACGCCGCGATGGTATTCGAGATAGAGCTCGTCTTCGTGAACGGGCAACGTCTCGGGCGCGAGCCCGCGTAACCAATCGACTGGGCGGGTCCACCTGCCAACATGCTGTGCTCGTTCAATCATCGCTTCGGTTACGCCGCCGCCACCGTCTCCATAACCCGCGACGATCGGTTCACGGCGTTCACGGGCGCGCGACATGCGCCACGCGTTCAAGCCGCCATCGTACGAATCGATGAGCGCGGAGATTACGTCGCTACCATCCGGACCGCGCCAGCGGAACTGCGCATACGGGAACCGAGTCGTGTCGTTCCACTGCAGCTTTGTCGTGACAAAGTAGCCGATGCCGGCGTGCGAAAGCAGCGTCGGCAATGTATTCGCGAACCCAAAGGAATCCGGCAGCCAAGCGACTTCAGGCGCCTCGCCAAAGTGCTCGACGCAGAAGCGGTGCGCAAAAAGCATCTGTCGCAGAAGCGACTCTCCGCTCGGAATATTGCAATCCGATTCGACCCAAAGCGCCGCGACGGATGCGTCAAATCGCTTTTCGGCGGTGAGCGCACGAACACGATCGAAGAGATTCAGATCTTCCTGCAGCACGAACTCATACAGTTGCGGCTGACTTTGTGCAAACCTGAACTGCGAAAATCGATCGAGCAAGTTGACGGCGATCGCAAACGTACGCATCGCCTTACGGCGCGCTTCTCCATAGGTCCACAGCCAGGCGACATCGAGATGGGAGTGCCCGATCAGCGGGTACGTCGCGTCGTCGTCAGTGCTTTCCGCGCTTCCATTCGCCGGCGCGATTGTCGCCACGCGAGCCGGACGCTGCGACGCGAAGAGGTTCATCAGCCACCAACGCAGGCCGGGTCCCGACGGCAATCCATTTGTCGGTAACGCGCACAGCTCAACTTCAAATGAAAGCTGAGCGTCACGCGGCAAATCGCAGACCATCGTCGGATGCTCCCGATCGAATGCGCCCTGCGCACTGCCGTTGATGCGAAGCAGTGCCCCGGTGTGCGTTTCGTAACCGATCGTGCTCGGACCACCGACATCCACCGCGGTCGTTAGGAGCGCAAGACCGTCTCTTTGCTCGGCAGGCTGCAGCGCCGCCTTAACTGCCGACGAGCTCCCGCAACGCGTGCTCGAAAATTTTCGGCGCCTTCCCTTGGAAGAGCACGGATTCGTTGCCGCCGAGCTGCTTGCGAAGCTCGAGCAGCTCATCGCGTAGCGCGGCCGCCTTCTCGAACTCGAGGTTGGCGGCAAACTCGCGCATCTTCTGCTCGAGCTCTTTTGCCATGCGTTGTGCGACGTCACGCGGGATCTTCTCGGCGCGAATGGCCGCGGCGCCGTCGTCCGCCGCTCCAACGCTCGCGAGAATGTCGCGCACCTCTTTACGGACACTTCGGGGTTCGATCCCATGTTCGACGTTGTAGGCGAGTTGGCGATCGCGCCGGCGCTTTGTTTCGCCGATGGCGCGCGCCATCGATTCGGTCACGCTGTCCGCGTACATAATCACCTTGCCGTCGACGTTGCGCGCCGCGCGTCCGATCGTCTGTATCAACGATGTTCCGCTGCGCAAATATCCCTCTTTGTCCGCATCGAGAATGCCTACGAGCGATACCTCCGGCAGATCGAGGCCTTCGCGCAGCAGATTGATGCCGACGAGAACGTCGAAAACGCCTAAACGCAGGTCGCGCAAGATCGCAATCCGCTCGAGCGTGTCAATTTCGCTGTGCAAATAGCGCACGCGGAAGCCCATCTCGAGCAGAAAATCCGTCAGATCCTCGGCCATCTTCTTCGTCAACGTGGTGACGAGAACGCGCTCTTTGCGCGCGGTTCTTTGCCGGATCTCTTCCATCAGATCGTCCACCTGATTGCGCGTCGGACGAACCTCGACTTCCGGATCGACGAGTCCCGTCGGTCGAATGATCATCTCGACAACTTGCGTTGACCGACCCATCTCATAGGTTCCGGGCGTCGCTGAAACATAGACGACCTGACGAATGTGCTCGTCAAACTCCTCGTAGGTCAGCGGGCGATTATCGAGTGCGCTCGGCAACCGAAAGCCATGTTCGACCAGCGCTTCTTTGCGCGAGCGATCGCCGCCGTACATTCCGTGCACTTGCGGCAACGAGACATGTGATTCGTCAACGAACAGCAGCCAATCTTTCGGAAAGAAGTCCAGCAAGCACCACGGCGTTGAACCGGCTTCGCGTCCGGTCAGATGACGCGAGTAATTCTCGATGCCGTTGCAGTAACCGACTTCGCGCAGCATGTCGAGGTCGTAGCGCGTGCGCATCTCGAGCCGCTGCGCCTCAAGCAGTTTACCGTTCGTCTTGAAGTAGGCGAGGCGCTCTTCGAGTTCTTCCTCGATGGCGGTGATCGCACGGCGAAGTTTTTCGTCCGGCGTGATGAAGTGCTTGGCCGGAAAGATCGTTAGAGCGTCTTTCGACTCGACGTACTCACCGGTCAGAATGTTCACGACGTTGATCGCCTCGATCTCGTCGCCGAAGAACTCGATGCGGTGAACGAGTTCTTCTTCGACGCCGACGTATTCCAACGTGTCTCCGCGCACGCGAAACGTTCCGCGGACCAAGTTGAGGTCGTTGCGGCGATACTGCATATCGACGAGCTTGCGCAGGAGCAGATCGCGGTTGAACTCTTGGCCGAGCTCAATTTTTAGCGAGAGCTCGATGTAGTCCGAGGGCGATCCGAGGCCGTAGATGCAGGATACCGACGCAACGATCAATGTGTCGGGGCGCGTCAACAGTGCCTGTGTCGCGGCGTGACGCAGCCGCTCGATCTCTTCGTTGACCGAACTGTCTTTCTCAATGTACGTGTCGGTGTGCGCAATGTACGCTTCGGGTTGGTAGTAGTCGAAATAGGAGACGAAATACTCGACGGCATTGTCGGGAAAGAAGTCGCGAAACTCGGCGCAGAGTTGCGCGGCGAGCGTCTTATTATGGCAGAGAACGAGCGCCGGCTTCTGCGCGATTTCGATCACCCGCGCCATCGCCATCGTCTTTCCGCTTCCCGTCACGCCGAGCAACGTCTGCATCCTGTCGCCGCGCCGCACACCTGCGCCGAGCGATTCCGTTGCTGGGGGCTGGTCGCCCGCTAACTGAAACGGTGCGACGAGCCGAAAACGATGTGAGGGCATGTCCATGTAGTTATTACCCGACGTGCTGCGGGTCCGTTGCGCTCATCACAGGCCAGACTAGGACTTACAGGGGGTATCCACCAAGAGGGGTCCTGCCGGAGGTCGACGTTGAGCCAAAACCCGCTTATCTTTAGCGGAAATTCAAATCCGCAATTGGCTGAGGAAACCGCAAAGCGCTTGAAGCTGCACATCGGCAAAGCGCTGGTTTCGCAATTCAAGAATGAAGAATGCCGCATCGAGATCAGCGAAAATGTTCGCGGCTCCGAAGTTTTCGTGATGCAGTCGACCTGCAAAGCGCCGAACGGAAACAGCGTAAACGATTCGATCATGGAGCTGCTGCTGATGATCGATGCGCTCAAGCGCGCGAGCGCCGGACGCATTACCGCCGTCGTGCCGTACTACGGATACGCGAAGCAGGACAAAAAGACGAAAGGCCGCGAGCCGATCTCAGCCAAGGTCGTCGCCAACCTCCTGAAGATCGTTGGATCGAAGCGGATGGTCACGATGGATTTGCACGCGGCGCAGATTCAGGGCTTTTTCGACGGCCCGGTCGACAACCTCACCGCAATGCCGACCCTATGCAATTATTTGAAGAAAGAAGGCCTCTGTGACGACCGGATCGTCGTCGTCTCTCCCGATGCGGGCGGCGTCCACCGCGCCGAGCTCTTTGCGAAGCGCCTGCGCAGCTCGCTGGCGATCGTCTTTAAGCGCCGTCCGGAGCCCGATATTGCGGAGGTGACCGACATCGTCGGCGATGTGGACGGCAAGATCGCGGTCGTCGTTGACGACATGATTTCGACGGGCGGCACATTGGCCCGCGCGGCAGAGGCGATCCTAAAGCGCGGCGCGACGAAAGTGTACACCGTTGCAACGCACGGGATCTTTGCGGACGATGCGATCAAGGTGCTCGACGAGTCACAGATTGAGAAAGTGATCGTCACGAATACGATTCCGTTCGCGGATATCGAAGAACATCCGAAGTTCGTCGCCCTGTCGATTGCGCAGATCCTCGCGGATGCGATCAACCGGATCACGACGAATCGCTCAGTTTCCGAGCTCTTTACCGACGATGACGAAAAAAAAGCGGTTGAGCTCTCACCAATTGAAATGCCGGCCGTACCGGCTTAGAGAGGATAAGTTTCTCGCGTGCCCCAGAAAGATCTAACGCTAGCGATCGAACGGCGTGAAAAAGCCGGCTCAACGCATTCCCGTGCGCTTCGTCACAGCGGCAAAGTGCCGGCGGTGCTTTACGGACACGGCTCAACTCCACAGCACATCGCTTTTGATGCTCGTCTGTTCGACGAACTGCTGCATCACGGCGGGCGCAGCTCTTTGATTACGCTGACGCTGAACGGACGCAAGGCCGACACGGCGCTCGTTCGCGAGCTGCAGCGCGATCCGCTGACGCGCAAGATCATTCATGCCGATTTGCAACGCGTATCCGTCGATGAAGAGGTGCACACAACCGTAACGGTCGTCGCGGTCGGCGTGCCGCTTGGGGTGCGCGAGTACGGTGGCGTTCTCGACATGATCACACGCGAGCTCGAAATTGCGGGGCCGGTCAACCGGCTTCCGGCGCAAGTGGAAATCGATGTTACCGAACTGAGCATCCACGACCACATCACGGCTTCGCAAGTGCAGTTGCCGGAAGGATTTAAACTGCTCACGCCGGGCGAACAGACCGTCGCTGCAGTCGAGGCATCTCGCACGGCTGCGCAGCTCGAAGAAGCGGAAGCCGCGGCGGCGGCTCCGGCTGAGGAGCTCCAGCCGGAAGTCATCGGCGAAGAAGCGCCGGCCGAAGAAGCACCACCCGAACAGCGCGAATCTTCGGAATAGGAGGTCGCCCGAAAGAGGGCGGCTTCCGATTGATCGTCGGTTTAGGCAATCCGGGGCGCGAGTATACGCGCACGCGGCATAACATCGGGTTCGCTATCGTCGATGAGCTCGCGCGGCGCTGGCAAGTCACATCCTGGAAGAAAAAAGATAGTGCGCGACAGGCGGTGCTCTCCGAACATCGCGTCGTTCTCGTTCAGCCGCTCGCCTATATGAACCGCAGTGGCGTACCGGTTCGCTTGATCAGCGCCTGGTACCGCACACCGCCCGATGGGATCCTCGTCATTTGCGACGACCTCGACATTCCGTTTGGAACGCTTCGCATGCGCCCGCATGGGGGACATGGCGGCAACAATGGGCTGCGCTCGATCATCGCGACGATCGGCGAAGACTTCCCGCGCATCCGAATCGGAATCGGCCGTCCGCAATTTGATTCGGTCGATCACGTGCTGAGCGAATTCACGAGTGACGAGCGCCCGTTGCTCGAAGCGATCATCAACGCGGCTGCCGAGGGCGCCCAGCGCTGGCTCGACGAAGGCCTCGAAGCGTCAATGCAATTCGTTAATACGAGGTTGATAACTTGAAGAGAATCGCTATGCTCGTCTGCATTTTTCTCGTGTCGGCAGCGACGGCTTCGGCGCAAGAGACGCCGGGCGGCTTTTCGGCCCAAGGGACTGCCGTCGCTCAACTCTCGATCGGCGGCATGGCGGTCAACATCGGCGCGCAGATCGGATTATTCAGTCGCGGCCAGCAGTTTCGCGTTGACGTTTCCAACCTATCGGCTCCCGGCACAAACCCGATGGTCAACGCGCTTTTGCAGCAGTTCATGCCGCAGGGGTCCTTTACGGTCGTGCTCGATCGCGCGGCCAAGACAACGACGCTTTGGTCCACTGATAAACACCTGTACTATGTGAACTCGATCACGGCGAGCGGCGGCACGTCCGGCAGCCAGACGCCGGCGTCGGTCGCCATGGGCGTGCTTTTCGACGCGCAGGTCGGAACAGTGATGCAAATACTGAAGAGCGTCAAGGACTACTCGATCTATGAGATGTCGACTCGCCTCAGCGGCCGAGGCACCGCAAACGGGCATCCAGTAACGATCATTCAATACGATATCCGCACCCAGAAACGCGGCGGCCCGCTTTCGACAATGTCCGGCAATGTTGACCTCGCCGATGATGAAGACGGCCTGCCGGTACGCCTGACTTCAGCGATGCAAGGAAAGAACATCAAGGGGTCGGTTCGACTCGACTTCAGGCAGCTTTCTGCCGCGGCTCCCGATCCGTCGTCGTTTGCCGTGCCCGCGGGGTACACGCAAACCAAAGATCCGGCACAAATCTTGAGCATGCCGGCTTTAACCTCACCGACTCCGCATTAACCGCCTACGGGCAGGGATTTTTTTGGCCGTTTACGTTCGCGATTCGCGTTCCGAGCGGAGGATGCGTATACCAGTACAGCCGCGCTAAACGGCTCGGACATAACAGTGCGAGATCCTCATCGGCAAAGCGCACGAATGCCCGCGTTCCGCCAACGCGATCGTGCGTGAGTTGCAGCGCATACGCGTCCGCGCCGGCTTCGATTGTGCGCGAATAGCCGTTGATCACGGGCAAGAACAGCAAATAGACGCACCCTAAAATCGCGCCGACCAAGGTCAAACGCGAGAGCGGGTCGTCATCGCGGCGAAATCCGACCCGATCCGCGATCAAAACCGCCAGCGCCGCCGCGACGACGAAGACGATTGCGCCGAAGAGCGCGCCGCGCAACGTATCGCCGTGCACGTCATGGCCCAACTCGTGAGCGACGATGAAGAGAATTTCATCATCCGTTGCGGAGTTGAGCAGCGTGTCGCCGATCACGATACGCCGGCTCGGCCCGATCCCGACGACGTAGGCGTTGCCCGCATGGGTGCGGCGCGAGAGGTCGCTGATGTAAATCGGCAGGTTGCCTTCGCCCGCGCCGCGTGCGAGCGCTTCGATGCGCGCGGTTAGCGGGCGGCCGCTCTGCAACGGCGTGAAGTGGTTGAAGATCGGTTCGATCGCAATCGGAAAGACATACGATAGCAAGAAGGTCAAGCCGAAGATCAAGCCGGCGACGTAAACCCACCACAGATGCGTCCGATCGACCAGCCATAGAACAACCGTGACGAGGATGCCGACAACGACCATCTCCAGAAGCGCGGTCACAACAACGTCTCCGAACCAGCCCGCTGTCGGCTGCGTGGACAGGCCCATCACGCGCAGCACGCGATAATCGAAAAACTCTGCGGGCAGGGCGACAAGCTGCACGACTCCTGTCAGCGCTGCGCCGAAGATGAACCGCACGAGCGCGGTCGAGCGAATTGAGCGTTTAAGCGCGTCGCGCGAACGTGCCGCCGTGCCGCTGGCCCATAAATAAAAAAGCGCAAAGAGCTGCAAAGCGATCCATGCGAACCAAGCCGGCCGCGTCAAGCTAACGAGTTGGTGCGCTGCCGCTTGGCGATGCACGTCAACGAGTCGCTCCGGCGCCTCCGAGAGCAGTTCCGAAGCGGGGATTTGCGTAACGCGACGTTCCATCTGGCGTTCGCCGGTTTGCGCGCTCGCCACCCCGTCGCAGAACAGCATCATCGCCGCCGACAGAAGGCAAGCCGCGAAGAGTAACGCGTTAAGGCGGCGCATCAGTCACGCCAGCCGAGCGCCTGCGCGACGGCCGGCAACTGTTCGCTGAAAATGTCTTTGCACGCCAGCGCGATCTGCCGATGTTCCGCTTGAGCGCCTGGATCGCTGCGCAGATTAATATAGTGGATCCAATCGCGCACCGTGCCTTTCATGTACAGCGTCGTACCCGAAGCGAGCGGCAGCAAAAAACGCGCCGACTCCTTGGCAATTCCCTTTGCCAGCGCCTGATCGTAGAGCGCCCGCGCTTCGTTGAAATGCTCGTCCTGTGCACGTTGGAACCACGCTAAGGTCTCTTCAGGCAGATCGTCGTGCGAGGATTGCCGGTTTTTCGGATCCTGACGGCGCGGATGAACGCGTTCGATGTCGGCGATCGGTGCGTAACGCTGCGAAAACTCCTGAAAGTGAAAGCTACGATGTCGAATGATCTGCGCGCTAATCGCGCGCGTTGTCTTGATCTCGATGCACAAATCCGCCATTTCGAAGACCGACCAGTGGGCATTCTTCACGCAAAAACGCAGTAGCTTCGCAACCTCGGGATTCTCTTGATTCTCGGGATTGCTGACGCGAGCGCAGTAGCCCATCAATCGCTCAGCATCGGGCGTGATCCAGATCAAACGGCACGGCATGCGGGCTGTTTCGCCCATCGCAGGCGTTTTTCTTCACGAAGCCGCAACGAAGCGACGTGCTTGATCCAGCCGACTGGAATGACTTTCGAGCCGAATGTCATCGCGTCGTTGATTCTCTTGTCGACTACCTGAAAACGGTTAGCGACCGTCCCACCTGGCAGCCCGTTCCTCAGGAAGTCAAGGATGCGCTGCGCGAGGCGCTCCCGATCGATGGGATGCCGCTTTCAAACGTCTACGATCGATTCAGTAAATTGATTCTGCCCTACCCGACGGGAAATATTAGTCCACGCTTCTTCGGCTGGGTGCATGGCAGCGGCACACCTGCCGGCGCGCTTGCCGACTTTCTTGCTTCCACGATGAACTCAAACGTTGGCGGCAGGGACCACGGCGCCGTGTATGTCGAGCGCCAAGTGATCGCATGGTTTTGCGATCTTTTCGGATTCGGCGAAGCCGCCAGCGGCATTCTGCTTTCAGGAACCTCGCTTGCCAATCTCGTCGCAATTCTCGTCGCACGCAGTTCGCAGTTGGGTCATGACGTTCGCGCACGCGGGCTAGACCAACGCACGCAGCCACTCGTCGGGTACGCCTCAGCGGCAACGCACAGTTGCGTTCGCAAAGCGTTCGAGATGGCCGGCTTAGGATCGGATGCGCTTCGCGTGCTCCCGATCGATGCCAGCCATGGCATCGATTTGAAGCTGCTCGAAGCGGCAATAGCAAATGACCGTGCTCAAGGTAACGTGCCGTTCATCGTCGTCGGCAATGCCGGCACCGTTGACGTTGGCGCCTTCGATCCACTCGAAGATTTGGCGGCGATTGCTCGGAAAAACGAGCTTTGGTTTCACGTTGACGGGGCGTTTGGCGCAATGACGATCTTGTCTGAGCGTTTACGACACTTCGTGCACGGGATCGAACGCGCGGACTCGATCGCATTCGATTTTCACAAGTGGCTGCATGTGCCGTACGATGCAGCGTGCGTTCTCGTGCGCGACGGCGCGATGCATCGCCGGACGTTCGCATCGGAAGGTCCTTACATTACGCGCATGCAGCGAGGTCTCGCCGCCGGAGAACCGTGGTTTGCGGATTATGGGCCGGATCTCTCGCGCAGTTTTCGCGCACTGAAGATCTGGTTCACCCTGAAACACTTTGGCGCCCGACGACTTGCGGCCGCAATCGAGCGCAACTGCGAACAAGCGCAGCTCCTTGCGAAATTGATCGAGGCGTCACCGGATTTCGAACTCGCGGCGCCCGTTGGTTTGAACATCGTTTGCTTCCGGTATCGTGGCGCTCCGGATGCTCAGGATGCAGCAAACGATGCGATCGCGATCGAGGTGCAACTGAGCGGACGCGCCGTCATCTCCGCAACGACAGTCGACGGCCGCCGCGCGCTACGCGCTTGCTTTACAAATCAGCGAACGACAGACAAGGACGTGCGTGAATTGTTCGACGCCGTCACCGACGCCGCGCGTCACTAACTACTTCTTTGGCAGCGGGCGAGCCGGATTGCCGGCGACACGCTCGCCGGCCGGAACATCCTTCGTCACAACTGAGGACGCGCCGGTTAATGCGCCGTCGCCTACGGTGACCGGCGCGACGAGCGATGTATTCGATCCGATCGAGACGTCCTTGCCGATCGTCGTGCGATTCTTCTTTTGTCCATCGAAGTTGCATGTGATCGTGCCGGCGCCGATATTCGTCCGTTCCCCAATCGTCGCATCACCGATATAAGAGAGGTGGCTCGCCTTGACGCCCGCCGCTAGGTGCGAGTTCTTAACCTCGACGAAATTGCCGATGTGGACGTCGGCTTCAAGGCGCGCATTTCCGCGGATGTGCGCAAACGGGCCAATCGAAACTTCGTCGCCGATCGTGCTATCGAAAATCACGCTATTCTGAACGGTGACACGCGCGCCGAGCTCGGCTGCCGAAAGGCGCGCGTTTGGCCCGATCACGCAGCTCTCGCCAACGCGGCTGAGTCGCGCGAGCGTCGTGTTCGGGTAGATCACCGTATCGCGCCCGAGCGTCAACTCCGGCTCGAGATAGGTCGTGTTGGGATCGACGATCGTTACGCCGTCACGCATATGCTGCTCGCATAGGCGGCGATTCATCTCGCTGCGCGCGTGCGCCAATTCAACCCGGTCGTTGATGCCGAGAACGTGCAGATGATCGCCGCTAATGACCGGCACGATCCGCTCCCCCTTGCGCGCGAGCATATCGACCGTATCGGTCAGATAGTACTCGCGCTGCGCGTTATCGTCGCGAAGCGACCCAATCGCTTGACGCAAGATCGTTTCGTCGAACGCATAGATGCCGGCGTTCATCTCGTCGATGGCCAGCTCGTCCACTGTCGCGTCGCGCGCTTCGACGATGCGCTGCACGTGCGTGCCACGCCGCACGACGCGTCCGAAATCACTCGGGAGCGGCATCCTGGCGGTCACCAGAGCGAGCGCGGTTTTGCGATCGGCGCCGAGCGACGCGATGAGCCCGCGAAAGAGTTCGGCCTGAACCAGCGGCATATCGCCGCACGCGATTAGGATTTGGCCGCTCTTATCGATCGGCAAGTTTTTCAATGCGATCTGCACGGCGTGACCCGTACCGAGTGGCTCGGCTTGCAGAATTCCCTCGACGCCTAACTCGCCGATGCGCTCGTGCAGCTGGGGGTTCGTGACGACATAGATATCTTTGATTCCCGCTGCACGCAATGCGGTGAGCACGTACCACAGCAACGGCCGGCCGCAAATCTCATGCAGGACCTTCGGCAGCGCGGTTTTCATCCGCGTGCTCTTGCCCGCTGCCAACACGATCGCGCGCAGCATTTTAGCCAACCCCGGCCGGAGTCGCGGGGGCGCTCAGTGCGCGCCAGGCTTTCTCCTCAGCCGCCGACGGCGTACCGATCAGTTGCAGTGCGTGCCGCAACCGCTCGCGCGTCAAATCTCGCCCGAGCAGTTCGATCGAATCGTACAACGGAACCGATTCCGCGCTGCCGGTCACCGCAACATAGAGCGGCCGCACGATGTCGCGAAACTTTCTACCGAGGATGGCCGCGACGCTACGCAGCGCCGTCTCGATCGTCGTAATGTTCCAGTCCCCGATATCATCCAAGTTCCAACGCGCGATCGCGAGAACTTTGCGCAGTGTCTCCTCGTCGAGTTTGCCGTCGCGTATAAGCTCCGGCGTCAGCGATAAGCGACCGGCAAAGAAGAATGACAGCAGCGGGCCGAGATCGCTGAGCCGAGCGATGCGTGGCTGGGCGAGCGTCGCAATACGGCGCAGACGATCGGAATCGAACCCCCAACGCTGCACGCGCTCTTCGAAGCCGTTCAGATCCAATCGCTCGCGGAGATAGCGCCCGTTGAGCCAATCGAGTTTTGGGATGTCAAAGACCGGGCCGCCAAGCGAGATGTGCGCGATATCGAAACGCCCGACCATCGTGGGCAAGTCCATCATCTCTTCGCCTTCCGGAGTCGGTACCGCCAATAGTCCTAAGAAGTTCAGCAGCGCTTCCGGCAGATAGCCCATCGCTTTGTAAAACAGGATACCGGTCGGATTCTTACGCTTCGAAAGTTTGCTATGATCGGGATTCCGCAAGAGCGGAAGGTGCAGTAACTGCGGCGCCGGCCAACCGAAATAACGATACAGCAGCAGATGTTTGGGCGCCGAACTGAGCCACTCTTCGCCGCGGATGACGTGCGTGATCTCCATCAAGTGGTCGTCGACGACGTTTGCAAGGTGGTACGTCGGCATGCCGTCGGATTTTAAGAGAACCTGCATGTCGACGGTGGGCCACTCAATTTCGATTGGATCGCGCCGCAGGTCCTTGACGATGCATACGCCTGCGGATGGGACGTTCATCCGAATCACATACGGCTCGCCGGCCTTCTCTTTTGCGGCAACTTCTTGCGCGGAGAGATCGAGGCAATGCCCATCATAATGTGTGGGCTGCTTCGCCGCGCGCTGCGCGTTGCGTACGGCTTCCAGCCGCTCGGGCGAACAGAAACACTTGAATGCATCGCCCTGATCGAGCAGCTGTTGCGCGTACTTTTGGTAAAGCGCGGAACGTTCGGTTTGCCGGTACGGACCGTGCGGGCCGCCGACGTCCGGTCCCTCGTCCCACTGCAACCCGAGCCAATGCAACGCCTCGAGAATCGCCTGCTCGGATGCGTGCGTGCTGCGCGTCTGATCGGTATCTTCGATTCGTAAAATGAACGCGCCGTTCGCCTTTCGCGCGAAGCAATAGTTGACTAGCGCGACGTACGCAAGGCCCACATGCGGATCGCCCGTCGGCGACGGCGCGATGCGTGTGCGCACCGTCACGATTTAGTTAGGCGACGCGAGCGCCGCATTCACGTTTGACGAATTCGATGATTTCGGAGAGTGGTGCGCCGGGCGTGAAGATTTCTTGAACGCCCAAACGTTTGAGTTCGGCCACATCATCTGGCGGAATCGTTCCTCCGCCAAAGAAGACGATGTCTCCCGCGCCTTGCGCTTTCAACTGCTCGACAACTAGCGGGAAAAGCGTCATATGCGCGCCGGAGAGGATCGACAAGCCGATCCCGTCCGCATCTTCTTGGATCGCCGTCTGGACGATCTGCTCCGGAGTTTGAAACAAGCCGGTGTAGATCACTTCCATGCCTGCGTCGCGCAAAGCCCGCGCGATCACCTTGGCCCCGCGATCGTGTCCGTCCAAGCCGGCCTTCGCAACGATGATCCGAAGCGGTCGCGGCATCTACTTAAAGTATTGCGCGCCTAGAAGACGGCGCGCTCAGTGTAGCGACCGTAGACCTCGACCATCGCTTCGACGATCTCGCCTTCGGTCGCGTACGCGTTGACGCAGTCAATCAGATGCGGCATAAGGTTGTCGTTCGGATCGTCGCACGCCGTCTTTAGGCGCGCCAGTGTCGCATCGACTTTCGCTTGATCGCGCGATTCGCGCACCGACTGGACGGCGTTCGCTTGACCGCGCTCGATATCTTCACCGATCCGCAGCAGGTCGATCTCCCGCTCAGCTTCCTTTTGGAAGTGGTTGACGCCGACGATGATTCGATCTTTGGTTTCCAGCGAACGCGCGTAACGATACGACGCGTCGGCGATTTCGCGTTGGAAGAAGCCGGCTTCAATTGCCTCGATCACCCCGCCGTATTGCTCGATCTGATCGAAATACTGCTCGGCTTCCCTCTCCATTTCGTCGGTTAGCGACTCGATGAAGTACGAGCCGCCGAGTGGGTCGACGACGTTGGTTACGTTCGTTTCGTAAGCGAGGATCTGTTGCGTTCGCAGTGCGATCTCGACTGACTTTTCCGTGGGCAACGCGAGCACTTCGTCCATCGAGTTCGTGTGCAGCGACTGCGTGCCGCCTAAGACGGCCGCGAGCGCTTCGTATGCCACGCGAACGATGTTGTTTTCCGGCTGCTGAGCGGTGGCGCTGCAACCGGCCGTTTGCGTGTGGAAACGGAGTTGCCACGAGCGCGGATCTTTGGCGCCGTATTTCTCGCGCATGTGCCGCGCGTAGATGCGGCGCGCTGCCCGGAACTTACAGATTTCCTCGAAGAAGTCGATGTGCGAGTTGAAGAAATAAGAAAGACGCGGCGCAAAGGAGTCGACGTCCATCCCGGCCTTGATGCCGGCTTCAACGTACGCAAAGCCATCAGCCAAGGTAAAAGCAAGCTCTTGAACCGCGGTGGATCCGGCTTCTCGAATGTGATAGCCGGAGATCGAGATCGTATTCCATTTCGGCATCTCATCGCGGCAGAAACGCATCATATCGACGATGATGCGCATGTGCGGACGGGGCGGAAAGATCCACTCCTTCTGCGCGATGTACTCCTTTAAGATGTCGGCCTGAATCGTTCCGCCGAGCGCTTTGCGCGGGATCCCTTTCTTTTCGGCGGCAGCGACATATTGTGCAAGCGCGATGGACGCCGGACCGTTAATCGTCATCGACGTCGTTATGTCCGCCATGTCGATGCCGTCGAAGAGCTGCTCCATGTCGGCAAGCGAGTCGATCGCGACGCCGCACTTGCCGACTTCGCCGCGCGCCTGCCCCGCATCGGAGTCGTACCCCATGAGCGTCGGCATGTCGAACGCAACCGATAACCCGTGCTGGCCGTGCGCGAGCAAGAAGTGGTAACGCTCGTTCGTTTGTTTCGCATTTCCGAAGCCGGCGAACTGGCGCATCGTCCAGAGTCGGTCGCGGTACATGTTCGGATGGATGCCGCGCGTGAACGGATATTGTCCCGGGTACGAAAGGTCGCGCGCGAGATCGAAATTCTCTAGATCCTGCGGCTCATAGAGTGCCTTCAGCGGAATATCGGAAATCGTTCGATCAACGGCGCCGGAACCCGGGCCCTTGCGCTGTTTACCGCGCGCGGATGCGCTCTCCCAACGCTGCCGTTCGGTCGAAAAATCCTGGTCCGGTTTCGCTCCGTCCGTGCTCGCCGGACGGTCGATCAGTTTAGCCATCGCGTGGTTGCTTTCGACGCGTCAATGCAGGAAGGCTTCGATGCTCTCGTCGGCCGATGCCGGCTCGACGCGCCCGCCAAGATATTTCCCCAAGAATGCCTCGACCGCGGCGTTGAAGCGGCGATTGTTCTGCGGCCGTGCAAAGCCGTGCCCTTCGTCCGGAAAAACGACATACTCCACAGGCTTGTTGTTCTTGCGCATCGCCGCAACGATCTGATCGCTCTCTCTTTTGTTGACCCGTGGATCGTTCGCGCCTTGACCGATCAAGAGTGGCACTTTGATCTGATCCGCTTTGAAGAGCGGCGATTGCGAGGCTAAGAAAGTCGGATCTTCGCCCATCCGTTTGTGGAACTGCGCAAGCCCCGTGAACCAATACGGCGGGATGGAGGCGAGTAGCGTATTCAGGTTCGAGGGCCCGACGATATCGACGCCCGCAACAAATGCATCCGGTGAGAACGTAACGCCGGCAAGAGTCGCATATCCGCCGTAACTGCCGCCCATGATCACCACGCGATTCGGATCGGCGTATCCTTGGGCAACTGCCCACGATTTTGCATCCAACAGGTCCTGGTGCATCGCGCCGGCCCACTGACGATCGCCCGCGTTGAGGAACTGCTTGCCGTAGCCGGTCGATGCGCGGTAGTTCACTTGTAAGACCGCATAACCCCGATTCGCCAACCATTGGGCGTAGGAGTTGTAGCCCCAATCGTCGCGTGCCCAAGGACCGCCGTGCACGAAGAGTACCATCGGAAGGTTCTTCGGTGGAACGCCCACCGGCAGCGTCAAATAGCCGTGAATTGTCAGCCCATCGCTCGCCTTGTACGTGATCGGCTGCATGTGAGCGAGTGTGTATTTGAGCAATGCCGGGCGTGATACAAAGAGAAACTTCCCGCGTTTCGTCCCGCGGTCGTACGCATAGTAGCTGACTGGGCCGTTATCGACGACGTAGCTAATAACCCAACGCTGTCCATCCGTTGTCGAGCTCGTGAATGCAAAATCGCCGGCGTGAATGCGGCCGATCGTCGCAAAGTCGGTCGCGTACGATGGGTCAACGACGTGCCACTCGCTACGATCCCGCTCAACGTTGACTGCAAAGACATGGCGCGTATGTGGGTCGGTTACGACACCACCGACATCGAACGTTGGATCCGCGTAGACGACCGTCGGTTGGCCAGTTCGCAGATCATAGCGCAACAATTGCGCCGCATTGACGCCGATGCTGCTCGAGACGTAGAGCGCCGAGTTGTCGGCCGAAAACGCTTCAGGGGCTAGGTTATCGTCGGCGGATGCTTTCACCAACGTCCGCCACGGTGAAGTCACGGTATCGCGAACGAGAATCTCCGTGGAGCCGTCGTTGTCGCTTTGAACGGCGGCTCGGATGTGCATCGAATTGTCCGGGACCCAACCCGAAACGTTGCCGGGATTCTGCGTATTCATTGTGAGCGCGCCACTTCGCAGATCGAGACGGTAGACGTCGAAGAGCCGCTTGTCGCGCTGATTCATATCGACGAGCATCACGTTCGGATAGGCCGGATCGACGTCATCGATGCCCGCGCGAACGCCGGCGTAGGGCGTCAGGTCGCGCTTACGTAGTGATGCAAGGTCGGTTTGAAAGACGTGAAAGTTTTCGTCGCCCGCTTTGTCTTGCTCGAAGAGGATATGCTTGCTGTCCTCTTGCCAGGTGATATTTCGGATCGGACGCTTCGGATCGCTCGCGACGAGATGGTCGTCGCTGCGGCCGATCGTGCGCACCCAAATGCCGAGCACGTTATTCCGATCCGGCGCTAAGTACGCGAGTAGACGCCCATTCGGTGAAATTTCCGGCGTGGCTTTTACGGGATTACCGAAGAGAACGGCGCGCGGAATCAACGGCGGCAGGTTGGCGTGGGCCGGCAACGTTGCGAGCGGAACCAGCAACGCGCAAGCCATCGTGCTCACGAAAACGGTGCGAATCGATCGGCGAATCATAGTAGCCTTCTCCTTATAAACCTTTCACGGTAGCGCGTTGCGGCGCCGGCCGAATCTGCTCGGGCTCAGTTTCCGCAACTCCGCCGTCAAACCCGAATACGCGCAGCACACGCGCTGCCGCCTCGTACGGATCGATGTCCTCACTCATCTCGGCACTCAATTCTTCCTCGAGCCGGCGCTCGAGTCGCCCCCGTGCCAGTTGACGCACTTGATGACGGAACGCTTGCGAGCGCTTCACATTCATTTCGCCTGTTTCGCGTAGGTACGCGACGTGCTTTTGGATCGCATTCCACAGCTCTTCGATTCCCTCGCCGAGCAGGGCTTGCGTCATGACAACCTCGGGGACCCAGCCGCCGAACTCAAGCATCGCCATCATCGAGCGGATCTCGCGCTTGAGCTGATTCGCCATCGGATGGTCGGCCTTGTTGATGACAAAGATGTCGGCGACTTCCAGAATTCCGGCTTTGAGAACTTGAATCGAATCGCCGCTGCCCGGCTGCAGCGCAACGATCGTCGTTTGTGCCAGCTCAGCGATTTCGATCTCGGATTGTCCTACGCCGACCGTTTCGATAATGATGACGTCCATGCCGAACGCATCCATTAGCAAAACCGCATCAGCGGTCGCGCCGGCTAAGCCGCCAAGATGTCCGCGGCTCGCCATCGACCGAATGAAGACGTCGCGATCGGTGAAGTGCTCTGTCAACCGGATACGATCGCCGAGCAATGCGCCGTGAGAAAACGGTGAGCTCGGGTCGACCGAAACGACGCCGACACGTTTGCCGAGCGAACGCGCCGCGCGAACGAGCGCCGAGCTGAGTGTCGATTTTCCGACACCCGGCGGACCTGTGAGTCCGATCGTGATCGCGTTGCCGGTGCGGTCGAAAAGGCGCCGGATCAACTCGGCACCGTGTCCGGCTTCGGCCTGCGAAATTGCGCGCGCCAAAGCGCGCATCGAGCGGGCTTTGAACTCGTTCAACAACGTGGAATTCGAGGAGGCGGGCAAGGCTTACAAGGATTGCGGCCGCCGCGGCGGCGCACCTCCCCGCCCATGTGGCATCGCGCAGTCGCGGGCACGCTGGCGGTCATCGTCTTTGCGACGATCGCACAACCGGCAAGGGCCACGCATCGAATGTCGCTTGCGCCGCAATTTCAAGCGCCACGCTTCTTGCGCGTCCCGTTGACGGGTGGGCGCGCGGAAGCGATCACGACGAGCTCCTTATTTCATACGATCTTCAACGATTTTCGAGCCGAGCCCGATGGAACGACGTACGTGCAAACGGGCGATATACCGGCGATGTGGCTGCGTGATTCCTCAGCTCAAACGATTCCGTACGTCCGTTTTCAGCCGATTTATCCAAAGTTGCGCACGCGCTTTGCCGGGGTCATTGAGCGCGATGCACGCAACATTCTCGTCGATCCATACGCAAACGCGTTTCTTCCAACTTACGGTGTTTGGGAGAACAAGTGGGAGGTCGATTCGCTCTCGTTCTTTGTGCTGATGACTTGGGTGTATTGGTCGGAAACCGGCGACCACACGATCTTCACGCGAAGCGTGCACGACGCTTTACGGAAGATCGTCCAAACGTACAGCTGCGAACAAGATCACCAGCGCTGCTCGCACTACTCCTATCCGGTCCACGTTCCGACCGAGTTCAATTATGCGGGCGGGACCGGAATGATCTGGTGCGCATTTCGACCGTCGGATGACGCCGTCGCGTACCGCTTCAACATTCCGCAAGAGATGTTTGCAACAGTTGCTTTACGCGCGCTGGTGGCTTTGGCGATGCAAGGGTATGGCGATCTGGGATTGGCCGTTGACGCGCAGGGCATCACCGATCAAGTTGACGCCGGCATACGCGCCTTCGGCCGGTATTACGATTTTCGCCACGGTTGGATGTACGTGTACGAGACGAACGGCGAAGGTCGTCGACTTTTGATCGATGACGCAAATCTGCCGAACTTGCTTTCGATCCCGTACTACGGCTATAGCAACAACCTCGACCCGACTTACCAGCGAACGCGCGGCTTCGTCTTATCGCCGGCGGATCCGTACTACCACACCGGACGGTATGCAAGCGGATTGGGCAGCGAGCACACACCTGCGGGTTGGGTCTGGCCGCTCGGCATCGTCACGCGCGCGCTCACTGCGCAAAAATGGCCTGAGACATCAGAGAGCGTGACGATCCTCGCTGAGACGGATAGCGAGGACGGACTCATTCACGAAAGTTTCTATCCGAACGCCTACTGGAAATTCACGCGCGCCGAGTTCGGTTGGGCAAATGCGCTCTATGCGGAGCTGATCTTTCGCAGCGTCGCCGACTTCGACGATACGACGTTCGGACCGGCTCCGCCGTTCCTCGATCTCGAACCGCCCTCGCTTACACCGCGCTTAACGACGCCTGAAGTGCAGCTCGAAGATGCGCTGCGCTTGATCGAAGTGCTTGGCACATTGCTGCACCAACTGGGTTAAGCGCCGAAACGGCGGCGGCGCTGCTCGAAATCTGAGATCGCTGCAGCAAAGTGCGTCGCATCAAAATCCGGCCACAGCACCGGCGTCGCAACGATCTCGGTGTACGCGAGTTGGTAGAGTAAGAAATTCGAAACGCGCAAATCGCCGCCTGTGCGGATCAAGAGGTCCGGGTCGGGGCAATCCGGTGCATACATCCGCGCACGCAAAAACCGCTCATCGATATCATCGCTGCGCAGTTGACCGCTCGCCGCATCCGCAACGATCGATCGAACCGCATGTAAGATCTCCGCGCGCCCACTGTAGTTCAGCGCGAGCTGCAAAGTAAGCCGCGAGTTTTGCGCGGTCGCGTCTACAAGCTGGAACAACGCTGCGCGCGTCGCGCGAGGAAACGGCGCGATATCGCCCACCACGCGCACGCGAACCGATTCGCGAACGAGCGTGAAGAGCTCCGATTGCGCCGCTGCGGCACATACGCTCATCAATAAGGAAACTTCAGATACGTCGCGACGCCAATTTTCGGTCGAGAAACCATAAACCGTGAGCACGTCGACGCCATGATCGATCGCCGCGGCGACCGCATTGCGCAACGCATCGACGCCCCGACGATACCCCTCGGGAAGCCCGACCCGGTGCCGGTGCGACCAGCGCCGATTGCCGTCCATGATGATGGCGACGTGCCTCGGAGCGGCAATTACGGGGGCACCGCGGAGAGCCATGCTTAACTTTGTAGCACAAAGTTAAGCGGCTCGCAAGGGCGGGACGGCCGTCCTCGACCGCTAACCCTACGGCCCTCATGAAGCATGGCTACTACCGGTATCCAACGATCAGCGGCGATCGGGTCGTCTTTGTCTGCGAGGATGATCTTTGGTCTGTGCCGTCAATTGGCGGCACGGCCGTCCGACTGTCCGTCAGTTCGGGACAATGCAGCACCCCGCGGCTCTCGCCTGACGGCCACTGGATCGCCTACATCGCGAACGACGAAGGCAATCCCGAGCTCTACGTGATGGCCGCCGACGGCGGCCCCGCTCAGCGGCTGACGTTCTTGGGCGGCTCGATGGCCGCGATCTCCACATGGAGCGCGGACGGCGCGCGCATTTACTTCGTCAGCAACGTCAAGGCGTGGTACGAACGCGAAACTGCCGGCTACACGATCGGACGCGAAGAGCCGCTGAAGCCGCTGCGTCTCGGGCACATGAAATCGCTTTCGCTTGGCCCGAAAGGCGCACTCGTGATCGGGCGAAACGCCGACGATTGCGCGCGCTGGAAACGGTATCGGGGCGGCACCGCGGGCGAGCTCTGGATCGATAGCACCGGCAAAGGCCAGTTTGTGCGGTTGCTTTCGACCGGCGGAAATCCGGTTTGGCCGATGTGGATCGGACAGCGGATCTACTTCCTCGACGATCGGGAAGGCACCGCAAACATTTTCTCATGTGATTTAAAAGGCGCGGACGTACGCCGTCACACGAACGAACGCGAGTACTATGCGCGTTATCCCTCGACGGACGGCAAACGGATCGTTTACTCCGCCGGCGGTGATATCAAAGTGCTCGATGTCGCTTCGGACAAAGTGACGACGCTCGAAATTGCAGCGCCTTCACCGGCGCGCGAAACCGTTCGCCGCTTCGTGCACGCCGCCGAAGAGTTCGAACACTTTGCGCCGCAACCGGACGGCACCGGCCTCGCACTGATCTCCCGCGGTCAACCGTTCACGATGCCGTATTGGGAAGACGCGGTCTTACACCACGGCACCGGTAGCAGCGCGCGCTACCGCTTAACGGAGTGGACCGCCGACGGTAAGCACATCGTTTGCGTAACCGATCGCAACGGCGCCGAACAGCTCGAGTTGCACGCGGCGGATGGGAACGAGAAGCCGCGATTATTGACCGAAGGCGACATCGGCCGCGTCACCGACCTTGCATGTTCGCCCACCGACGAAACCATCGCCGTATGTAACCACCGTCAAGAGCTTCTTTTGATCGATGGGAAGAGCGGCGCCGTTCGCGCGATCGATAAGAGCCCGGCGAATCGCATGACCGACATCGTTTTCTCTCCCGATGGACGGTATCTCGCGTACTGCTGGTGGCCGAAGATCGATACTTCGATCATCCGCATTGCAAAGATCAAGTCCGGAGCAGTTCACGACGCAACATCCGCGATGCGCACCGATTTCTCGCCAACTTGGGATCCCGAGGGTAACTATCTCTTCTTCATCTCGACGCGCGACTTCAACCCGGTCTATGACGCATTGCAGTTTGATCTGAGTTTCCCACAAGCCGCTCGTCCATATGTCATCACGCTACGTAAGGACGTGCCATCGCCGTTCGTTCCGAAGCCGCGTCCGATCCATCGCGATCACGATGGGCATCCCGATGCGGCCGACAGCGATAAAAAGGCGAAGAAACCGGCGCGCGTCGAGATCGATTTTGACGGCATCACCGGACGCGTGCTTGGATTTCCCGTCGACGAAGGTCAATACGGCGAGATCGTTGCGGCACGCAAACGCGCGCTCTTCACGCGGTTCGAAGTCAAGGGCATTGAACCGGTCGGCCTTAGCTGGGACGAAGAAGCCGAGTTAGGAACGTTGCTTGCTTACGACTTCGAGCAGATGCGGTGCGCGCCGGTTTCGCGCGAAGTTGGCGACATCCGTCTCGCGCGCGACCATCGCACGTTGCTCTACAGCTCGCGTGACCGGCTCCGCGCGATCGATGCGCTGGCCGAACTCCCTGAAGACGGCGACGAGCAACCGAAGGCGCCACCTGAACCCGGTCGCAAAAGCGGCTGGATCGACTTGGAACGCGTCGGGGTTGAAGTAGAGCCCCGCAAAGAGTGGGCGCAGATGTACCGCGAGGCGTGGCGGCTTCAACGCGAACAGTTTTGGGTTGAAGATATGTCGGACGTCGATTGGAATCGCGTCTTCGAACGCTACGAGCGGATCTTGCCGTACATTCGCACGCGCGCCGAGCTCTCGGATTTGCTCTGGGAGATGCAAGGTGAGCTCGGCACGTCACACGCTTACGAATTCGGAGGTGATTGGCGCGAGCCACCGCACTACGCGCAGGGATTCCTCGGCGCGGACTTGATCTGGGACGAACGCGCGGAAGGCTACCGCGTCGAGCGGTTGCTGCGCGGCGACTCCTGGAATCGCCAAATCGATTCGCCGCTGGCCGAACCGGGCGTCAACATCGCCGAGGGCGATGTGCTCGTTGCAATCAACGGCAAGCGTTTGAGCCGCGACGTCAGCCCCGACCAAGCGCTCGTGAATCTCGCCGACCGCGAAGCGGTCGTCGCATTCAAGAACGGGAAGGCCGAGGAACAGCGTTTCGCGGTGAAGACGTTAGCCGACGAGCGGCGCCTGCGCTACCGCGCATGGGTCGATGCGAATCGCCGCGACGTTCACGAATGCACGAATGACAAAATCGGCTACATTCATATCCCCGACATGGGGCCGTGGGGCTTCTCGGAGTTCCACCGGGGCTTTCTGTCCGAATTCGATCGTGAGGGATTGATCGTTGACGTCCGCTACAACCGAGGCGGGCACGTCTCTCCACTGCTGCTCGGAAAGTTATTGCGCAAGCGTGTCGGTTATGACGTCTTGCGCTATGCGCCGGTGCAGCCGTATCCGCCGGAATCGATCGCCGGGCCGGTTGTCGCACTGACGAATCAATTTGCCGGATCCGATGGCGATATCTTCAGCCATTGCTTCAAGCTCTACGGCATCGGGCCGCTGGTCGGCAAACGCACCTGGGGTGGCGTAATCGGCATCAATCCCTACCACAGGCTCGTCGACGGCACGATTACGACCCAGCCTGAAGCGTCATTCTGGTTTTACGACGTCGGTTGGGGCGTCGAGAACCACGGGACGGATCCGGACTATGACATCGACATCGCGCCGCATGATTACCGGGATGGTAACGATCCGCAAATCGAGCGTGCGATCCAGATTGTCCTCGATCTCGCAAAGCGTGCGAAAGTTACGAAGCCGGACGTCAAGACGCGGCCCGCGCTTACGCTTCCCGGCACGCGCTAGTTACGGAGTCTGGCCGCTCGCTCTCACTTCGTCGGTCGCAAGGAAGCCGACGCGATGCAGCAACGCGCGATCTTTTGCGACGAAGGCGATAAAGTCGGCGACGGGCTTGGGCGGCGTGCCCGCGGTGACCATATGCTCGTACGCCCAGAATGCATAACGGCCACTTTTGACCGTCGCCGCGTCCGGTGACACCCCGTCGATCTTGAGCGGCGTCACGCGCGCGTTCTTGAGGTAGCCGGTCGAAACGTAAGATGTCGCGCCCGGCGTCTGCGCGACCGTCGTGACGACGGTTCCCGATGAGTCTTGCGTCAGCGCCGATGCGCTCGGTTGATGGCCTCCCATCAGTGTCGCGACGAAAACGGCGCGCGTCCCCGAGCTCTTAGGCCGATTGACGAGCGTGATCGGATGATCTGCACCGCCGACTTGCTTCCAATTCGCGACCTTGCCGCTGAAGATATCCGCAATCTGGCTCTTGGAGAGCGCCGTGACACCGGTGCTCGGATTCACGATCACCGCAAAGATCACGACGGCGACTTTGTGATCGATCAAATCTTGCTGCGTCGCGCCGGGCGGGATGTCGGAATCGCCGATGTCGACGCCTTTTTGCTCAGCCTGGGTGAGGCCGACTCGCGAGCCGCCTCCCGCAACACTGATGCGGATCGCAGCGTGAGCAGCCTGATAATCTTGCGCGGCTTGCTTGACGAGCGGCAAGAGTGCAGTGGAACCCGCGACCGTTATGTTGCCGCTTCGACCCGAATTCTGTGGTGCTTGACCGGAATTATTCGTGCAGGCGGTAGCCACAAATAGAACCAGCGAGAAGACGATCGGATTGCGCATGACGCTCTCTTACCCAGCGGCCGGCGTTTGCATGATCAACGAGAGCAAAACCGGATAGACGATATCGGTGCGCGGCTGGGAGTTCTGCGGATCGATAATATCGT
>JAFARW010000008.1 GCA_019245275.1 Vulcanimicrobiota bacterium | reverse complement strand
ACCGTGAGCGAGCTTCGTCGCCTGGCCGCCTTTACGCCCGATCGTCTCGTAAAACTCTGGGCCGTACTTTTTCTTGACGGTCTCGCCGCCTTTTTGACCGGCCTCGCCGAAGGTCATTCCGCCGTTCTTTCTGGCTTGGGGACTGCTGGGCATGGTGTGCTGAACCTATCTTTCCTTTGGACCGCCCTGGGAGGACGGCATGTAAGTGCTCCATATACTACAACGCACTGACTGGCCCGATCGTTAGATGTTTCTGAACAGACGGTTGCTTCTTACCCTCCCCAAGGCGGCTGTGGCCGTCCTTGCAGGCGCCGCCTTGGCTTCAGCGGCCGACCCCTACCAGACAATGGCCGGCTTTGAGAAGAGCCGGTCGCTCGGCAGAGGAGCGCTTGCCGCTTACCTCGCCTCGAAAGACCCCTCGATCGCCGCCCGCGCGGCGCTAGCCATCGGCCGAACCAAAGACGGACACGGCGCTGCGCTGCTCCAGCGCTATATGCGCGACAAAGATGACGGCGTACGCGCTATGGCGGTCTATGGGTTGGGATTGATCGCAAACGGTGCGAGCGCTTCCGCGTTGACCCTTGAGATCAACGGCGACCATTCGAGCGCGGTTCGGGCCGCCGCGATCGATGCAATCGGACGGTATGAAACGGCGCGCGCGTTGCGCGGGAGTGGCGAGACAGCGGCCGCGCTCGCGCTCGTTGGGGCGATGAAGGCGGATCGCGATCCTCGCGTACGCGGACGGGCCGCGGCTGCATTCGAAACGTTCCGGCTGGGATTGATGAGCGATCTCGCATCGAGAGAGCTTGTCAATGCTTTCACGCGCGAACGCGACGACGATGTGCGCTGGCATATCATGTGGACGATCTATCGCGGGTATGCGATTCGAGTTCCGCGCGATGTGCTCACGTCGGCCTTGCATGACAAAAACGAACTCGTGCGCATCGAAGCCGTTCGTGCATACGGCCGTTTGAAGAACAAAGATGCAATACCCGCGCTGCAGCCGTTGCTCGACGATCCGTCGTGGCGCGTGCAGCTCCAGACGATCGAATCGATTCGCGCGCTGCGCGGCGATCCGCCGACCGATCACTTAAAAGATATCCCGCCCGGCGTTCACGTGCCGCCGGTTCGCCCGCAGAACTACATGGATATCGCGCCCTTGCCGCGCCCGACGTTCACCGGAAAGCCGTCGGCTCCGGATGCGCAAGGCATCATTACTCGGCCGCGTTTGCACCCGACGACGTCGGCACTGATGGATGGACCGATGCCCGGACCGCACCCGCGCGTTCGCATTCGCACGACGAAAGGGACGCTAACCGTTACGCTTTATCCGGAGTGGGCGCCATTGACGGTTGAAAACTTTCTCAACTTGACGAACCGCGGCTACTTCGATGGCCTTCGCTGGTTTCGCATCGTCCCGGATTTCGTCGTGCAGACGGGTGATGCGACCGATACTGGTGACGGCGACGCGGGCTACTCGATTCCCGCCGAAGAGAATCCGCTCGAGCAACGCAGCTACGTGATTTCAATGGGCCTCAACTACAAGGACAATAGCCCGATTCGCGATTCAGCGGGCACGCAATTCTACATCACGCTTTCGCCGCAGCTCCATCTGAACCGCGATTTCACGGTTTTCGGCGAAGTAACCAGCGGCTTCGACGTGCTGGGCCGCCTAGTGGAAAGCGACCGTATGACACGCGTGGAGCAAATCCCGGACGGTCGCTAGGGCGAACAACTTGCCGCATCGGGCGGCGTAAGCCATGCGCGCGGTTGCATTAAATCGAGCGTGAGGCTCCATTGGTTGAGGAATCGAGCGCCAATATTGCCATCCATAATTAGGTCCCGCGTCCGCGTGGGGCCGCTCACTTCGATGCCGTCGGAAAGCTTAAATGTTGCAGGCATTGGAGTTGATACATCCATCGGCAAACCAAGCAACGGCGCAATGTAGTTCGCGATCACCAGTGAGCCGCCGTTTCCGCTATCCAGTTCCATCCACGCCGTGCCTTGCGTTGTCGGGACGGCAGCGTCGACGGAAAACGCTACGCCTTCGGCATCGCGCACAAAGCGAATCGCCAGCCGCCGGGCAGATGCGGTTCGCCGTTTCAGACTTCCGGCGGTTTCGAGAACGATGCACGTGCGCGGAACGATGGTAATCGCTGCTCCGGCAAACGCGTCAAGTCCGATCGCGCCATCGACCCGGGGTGTAATATCGGGCCCCATCAGTTTCATGACGTCGAGAATAATTGCTGATGGAACGTGCAGTGCTCGCCCCGATGCGACGAAGGTCAGATTATCGCAATGCGGATATCCACCGCGTTCGCCGGACATTCGGAAGCCGGTGACCCTTCCCCATGGCTTACAACCGACTCGTTTCGCAAAATCAGGGCTGATCGCCGTCACGCCCTCGCCCGTATCGAACAAAAACGTACCGATTACGCCGTTGACGGATGCCGTGAGCGTTTCTTGCTGGGAGAGATAAGATTGAAGCGGCAGGACGCCCTGTGGTGTCAGGGCCGCAAGCAGAATTGATAAAATATGTGCAGGCATGCGCCCATTATGGCCGTTTGCAATGAGCGGTGTCTTTTACGAACTTAGCGGAAAATGCGGCGATACTGTGCCGGCGTCATGCCGATCGTTTTACTGAAAACTGCCGTCAGGTGGCTTTGATCCGAGAAGCCCGCGGCCAAGGAGAGTTCCGCGAGCGTCATCTGTGACTCAAGGAGCATCCGAGACGCGGCCGCGACCTTGGCGCGTCGTCGGAAGACGCGCGGCGACGTTCCGACGTATCTGCGGAAAGTCCGATCGAAGTGGGTATGGCTCAGTCGCGCCACGCGGGATGCCTCGCGCAGCGGCGTACTCGAAGCCCACGGAAAAGACCTAAGGATCTTTTGAAGCCACGCCGGTTTTTCCGACTCGTCGACGTGGTTGTTGAGCAGCAGCGCATCCGGCATAGCAAATGCCGGCACAACTATCGTGGCGACCCGCGTAGCAACCGGGAAATGAATCGCGTGGCGGATTTGGGCGCGCTGGCTTACCAACGCGCCGGCAGACTGGCGAAGCGGCCCGCAATCGCGAACCTCGATTGCTTCGCCCTCGATAATGATAGATAGATGTGCATCGTCGTGGGAGTGCAGTGGGTCGACGCTCCCGGCACGATACAACGCTTCTACCACGCTGACGTCCCCAAAGCGCCACTGCTCCAAAATCGTCCGACCCCCGCAGCGCACCGTGTGTGATTTGAACGTCAGCGATTAAGCTCCGCTGCAACCGCTGAAGCGGCGATTAAAACAGCTTCTTCGTGTCGAGTAAGATCGTGACCGGGCCTTCATTTACTAGCTCGACGTCCATTTGCGCCCCGAAAACGCCGTAAGCGACCGCAATCCGCTGCCGTTCGAGCAGCACGCCAACGCGCTCGTACAGCGGCTTCGCAATGTCCTCGCGCGCGGCATTGATAAAGGAAGGCCGTCTGCCTTTGCGAGCATCTCCGTGCAGCGTGAATTGCGAGATCAGCAGAACGCCGCCGCCTGCCTCGTTGATGTCGAGATTCATCAGGCCCGCAGCATCGGAGAAGATGCGTAAACCGGCGATCTTACCGGCCATCGCGACCGCATCATCGTCATCATCATCGATGCCAACGCCGAGCAGCACGCACAACCCCTGTCCAATTTCGCCGGTTGTCTGATCCTCAACCCGAACCGAAGCGCGCGAAACACGCTGCACGACTGCTCTCAACGAGAAAAGATCGACGACAATGCGAAGAGCGCATTCTCTCTTCGCTCGAGCACGCGGCGGTAGAAATACGCGGCCCAGTGCGTTCCAAACGGAATGTAAATTCGAACGCGGTAACCTTGCGAGACGAGTTCTTGCTGAACGTGCGGTCGCACGCCGTAGAGCATCTGAAACTCGAAGCTATCCGGCGCAATTTTATTGCGATCCGTGAATCGCTTGATCGCCGAGATCAAACGTAAATCATGCGTCGCAAGCCCTGGATAGACGCCGGACGTCAGCAACCGCTCCGCCAGCCGCAAATACTCACGGCGAATCGTCGGCATCGCTTGATGAGCGATCGCGGCGGCTTCTTTATACGCGCCTTTGCAAAGCCGCACGCGAGCCTTCAGTCCGATCATCCGCTCGACATCCGACGGCGTGCGCTTCAAGAGCGCTTGTAAAACCGGCCCGACGTTCGAATGCGACGCGAATACACGCTCAAAGATCCGTAGCGTCGGCTCCGTGCATCCGGAGCCTTCCATATCGATCCGAACGAACGAGTCTTTATTGGTGGAGGCGCGCTCGAGGATCGACGTCAGCTGCTGCGTCGCGAGGTCTTCGGAAATCAGCAGTCCTAGCGCTGAAAGCTTGATGGAAACGTTGCTGTCGACGCCTTCGCGCTTGATCGCGTCGAGGATCTCGAAGTAGACGTCGCGCGTGTGCTGTGCAGCAGTTTCCTCGGTGACGTCCTCGCCCAAGAAATCGAGCGTCGCGCTCATCCCGCGCTCGTTTATGGCGCGAACCGCTGCTAAGGCGTCATCGATCGTTTCGCCGGCGACGAATCGCTTCGCCAAGAAAAAAAATCGCTTCTGAAAGGTTGACTCGGGCGCGAGAACGCGGTCGATCAGGGCCACGAGCGGCGTTATACGACGTGGCGCCGGACCGCCCATTGCACCGCGATCACAAGCGCCGCGAGGACGACGAATCCGTAACTCAGTGCGAGCGCGGGTCCTAGACCTTGCGCGGAAAGCGTGACGTAAAGCGCAATTGGCAAGGAAGTCGGACGATACGCGACAATCGACGTCGCGCCGTATTCGCCGATTGCGCGGAGCCACGCAAGCAGGATTCCCGCAAGAATATTCGGAGCCGCGAGCGGCAATGCGATTTGCCAAAACGTCCGCCAGCGGGACGCGCCGAGAGTTGCGGCTGCCTCTTCGTAGATCGGGTCGAGCGTGTGAAACGCGGCGCTGGCAGCGATGACGACAAACGATCCCGATACGAAGAATTCCGCGAGCGCGACGCCGCCGAGTGAGTCGATGACGAAGACGCCGTGCCGGCTCAACCATGCACCGAATGGCGCGTGCGTCCCAACGACGTTCAACAAAATGATCCCGCTGGCGACCGGCGGAAATGCGAGCGGCAAAGCGAGCAAGAAGAGGGCGACGCTCCTGGGAGCATCTCGCCAGCGCGCCAACTCGTAAGCTGCCGGCACACCGAGCAAAGTTGCAAGCAGGACGGCGGCGATCGAAGCGGTGAGTGAAACAAACGCGGCATTGCGGATCGTCGAGCCGGCGAAGACAGTCGCGACCGTCGCAGGCGAAACATTGATGAGCAGCGCGATTGTCGGCCAGAGCATTGCAAATGCCAGTATCGCCAATGCAGCGACGAAAGGCCAAGCCGCGGCGCGTTTCACTTAGTGTACACCTCAAAAAAGACTCTACCAAAATCAGTAGTATGATGGCGAACGATGGCCGCGCTCAAGATCCTTCTCGTCGCGATCTCATTGGCTTTGGATGTGTTCGCGGTCAGCGTTGGTGTCGGCATGCGCGGCGTTGCGCCCGGGGTTAAATGGCGCATCGGAATCGCATTTGCCGTCGCCGAAATTGCAATGAATCTGATCGGCGCGGCTCTTGGAGCCGCGATCGGACAGCTGATCGGGGGCGTCGCCGGATACCTCGGTTTCTGCGCTCTCGTGGCGCTTGGCGTTTACATGGTCGTCGAGAGCCGGCGCGAGGCGAAGCAACCGCTCGATATGACGAAGGGGTGGGGATTAGCCGTGGCTTCGCTCTCCATCAGTCTCGATTCGCTTGGAATCGGTTTCTCGATTCTCTACATCGGCGTGCCGCTCTACACGGCGTTGGCCGTGATCGGCGTCTTCTCGGTCGTCTCAACGTTTGCCGGAATAACTCTCGGGCGAACGCTCGGCCGCCGCGCGGAAGAAGGCGCGGAGTTGTGGGCCGGGATCATTCTGATCGCAACCGGCGCGCTTTTCATCGCGAATAAGGCTTTACGTTGGGGACTGTGAGCGTAGGCGAAGCGCTGTTGTCGCTCTGCGACGCTCAGGGAATGCGTTCGATCGCGGTTGTCGGAACGGCGAAGAACGTCGGCAAGACCGTCGTCGTCGGCACGCTTTGTGCCGCGCTACATGCGCGTGGAGTGCGATTCGGAATTGCTTCCGTCGGACGTGACGGCGAAACGGTCGATGTGGTCGACACGATGCCGAAGCCTCGCTTGCGATTGCATCCGAACACGATCGCCGCCACTGCAAGCGGAGTCTTATCGCCTTCGCCGGCGTGCGAGATTCTCGACGTTTCGAACTTGGCGACGGCACTCGGGCCGGTGGTCTTTATAAAAACGATGGCGCCTGCGTTCGTCGAGCTAGCGGGCCCACCGAGCGCTTCGGCGGTGCGCGCCCTCAAACGGCGACTCTTCGAGCTTGGCGCGCAGCGCGTGATCGTGGACGGGGCGATCGACCGTCTTGCCGCCCTGGCCGGCGAACCGGATGCAGTTATCGTCGCCACTGGCGCATCAGCGGCGGCAACGGCCGAAGCCGCGGCAGAAGATGCCGGTGCGCTCGTGCAGCGCTTGAAAACGCCTGCATTCGATCCTGAGCAACCGTACATCCGCATCTCGGGCGCATTGGATGCGATGGCCGTTAGCGAGTTGATTCGAGCGAACGAAATGCGTCAGGTCGTAGTCACGGATCCGACGCGCATTGCTCTGCGCGGCCACGCGCTGATCCGCGCGCGCGAAAGATTACGGATAGCTTGCGAGCAGCCGCTGAATGTTGTCGCCGTGACGGTTGCATCGATTGGACGCGACCGGTATTTTGAACCGCGCGCGCTCGCGCGGGCGGTAGCCGTGCAAACAAACCTGCCGGTCTTTGATGCCTATACCGATCGGCTCGAGCGCGCCGCGTGAACGTTAGCCGGCTTTGCGATGCGGCAACCGCGGAAGCGCTAGCGCTGGGTTGGCTGGAAGAGCAGTTGGCGACTGCGAGCGAGTACGGGCGGGAGCGACTGCGCGGATTGGAGCCGTTCGATCCGGGAGCTGAATCCGATGCGCAGCAACAAGCGAGCCGCTTCGTCTCCATCGCGAATGCGGCCGGCCCCGAAGTTCTGGAATCGATCCGTGAGGCGCTTCGAGAGTTGCCGGATGTGCGTGGGCAGATTGCCCGAGCGCGGCTCGGAGAGGTGCTGACCGATACCGATTTCTTCATGCTGCTTCGGTTTTGCGAGATTACGGCGCGGCTATCGTCTCTCGTCGGTAATGCATTTCTCGATGAAGGCATAACGGTTTGCAGTGAGGCGCGCGATGCACTTGCAGCGGGAAAGAGCGGCGCCTTCGGCTTCTATTTAGCGGATGAATTCGATCCAACGCTAGCCGCGAGACGTCGGGAGCTGCAGGAAGCCGAGGCGCAACTTGAACGTCTCCGTCGTCAGCTGGCGGAGCGCGTCGCGGGCGAGCTGCAGCGCGCACAGATTGCAACCGACCAGTTCATCGTGATGCGCGATGAAGTGCACGGAACGCTTCCAAGCGGCGTGCGCGTCGTGCGCGAAGCACCCACATATTTCTTGTGTGAATTGGAACTTGATTCGCCCGCATTGGAGACGCTTCAGCAACGCGACCGCTGTGCAGCCGCGGCAGCGACGGCCGAGGAAGCCGTGCGCGTCCGTCTTACCTCAGCGATCGCCGGTTGCGCCGATGCCCTGGAACTGAGCGCCGAAGGTGCGGGCCGGATTGATGTGACCGTTGCTGCGGCCCGTTTTGCGCAGCACTACCGCTGCGTCGCTGCAACGTACTTGCGAGAACCGAGTTTCCAGATCAGCGATGGGCGCTTCTTACCGCTCGAGCACGACCTCGCGCTCAAAGATCGCAGTTACGTGCCGATCGCGTTGACCCTCGAGCGCGCGAATGTCTTGACCGGTCCGAATATGGGTGGAAAGAGCGCGGCGTTGTGTACGGCCGGTTTTATCGCCGCGTGCGCCGCGTTCGGATTGCCGGTTCCCGCGGGGAAAGCGTCGGTGGGACTCTTCTCGCGCATCTGCTGGCTTGGAATCGGGGCCGAGGATAGCGCGCAAGAGCTGCTGTCATCGTTCGCGCGAGAGATCGTTCGTTTGCGTCACCTGCTTCAAGAAGAGGCGGCGACGCTTTGGCTGATCGACGAATTTGCTCGCACGACAGCGCCCGATGAAGCCCGCGCGCTGCTGCTCGCTTTGCTTAGACGTCTGGGCGAGGGGAAGAACTGCGCGCTGGCTGCGACGCACCTGGGCGATCTTGATGGCGATGCGAAAATTGCGCACTTTGCGGTCCGCGGTTTGCGCGGTGACGGCCCACCGGTCGCCGCTGCCGCCACAGGAGATGCACTGCGCGCGTTAGCGGAGCGCATGGATTACGGGATCCAGCGCGTTTCGCAAGCCCAAAAGAGCGAGTCGGACGCAATCGAACTTGCCGGATATCTCGGCCTCGACAAGGAGCTTGTCGAAAGCGCCAAGGAGATTCTTGCGCGATGCAGCCGTTGATTATCACGGTCGCGCCGACCGGTGCGGAGCTGACCGTCGATCAGACTCCGCATCTTCCGATTACGCCGCAGCAGTTGGGCGCGGTTGCTGCCAAGGTGCAAGAGGCGGGCGCTTCGATCATCCACGTTCACTGCCGCAATGACGACGGCACAAATACGCACAGCGTCGAGCGCTTTGCCGCAGCTTACGACGCGATTCGCGCCAGCAGTGACCTGATCGTGCAGTTTTCGACGGGCGGCGCGATCGGAATGACGCCCAAAGAACGAGCCGCACCCCTGCAGTTGCGACCGGAGATGGGAAGCTTGACCTGCGGAACGGTCAACTTCGGCGATGATGTCTTCGAAAACAGCTTTCCGATTATGCGCGGCATCTTGACTGAAATGAAGCGCTACGATGTGCGGCCCGAACTCGAGATTTTTGACAAGGGTCACTTGAGCAACGCGCGGCGTCTCGAGCGCGAAGGCATCTTGGAGCTGCCGCAACATGTCGATTTTGTGCTCGGCGTCCCCGGCGGCTTAGATGCAACGGTACAAAATCTGGCCGATCTCGTCGATAACTTGCCGACGGGGTGCACCTGGTCCGTCGCCGGAATCGGCCGCGCACAACTGCCGATGGCGCTGGCAGCGGTCGCGATGGACGGCCATGTCCGCGTTGGATTAGAAGATAACATCTACTATTCGCGCGGCCGCCTCGCATCGAACGAAGAACTCGTCGCACGCGTGCGGCGCATCGCCGCTGAGGCCGGGCGAGAAGTGTGCACGCCCTCGCAAGCGCGCGCGCTTTTGGGGCTGATCCACCGCGAGGCGGTCGCCACAGGAGAAGCTGCAAGCAGGCCCTAAACGGCCTGTTTTCCGCGATGTTCAACTATGTAGTGCGGCGCACGCTCCAGGCGATTCCGCTGCTGATACTGATCTCGCTGATATTGTTCGTTATTTTGAACAATGCGCCGGGTGGTGCGCTGGCGCCATATCTGCAAAATCCGCATATCACGCCGGCCGACATCGCGCGTCTCAAGCACAATTTGGGCTTGGACAAGCCGCTGATCTACCGCTACTTCATCTGGCTCGGTCAGCTACTGCACGGTGATCTCGGCTACTCGACTTCAAACTCGGAGTCGGTCCTGCAAGCGATCGTCGAGCGATTGCCGGCAACACTCGAGCTGCAGATCAGCGCATTCGTCGTTGCGCTCGCTTTTGGACTCTCGGCCGGTATCTTCGCAGCCGTGCGCCCGTACTCGCTGTCGGATTACTTCATCACGACGCTCGCGTTTTTCGGACAATCGATGCCGGTATTCTGGTTCGCACTGATGATGCAGCTAGCGTTCGCGGTGCACGGCATTCAAATGTTCGGCTACGAGATTCGCCTGCCATCAGCCAGCTTGAGTACCTACGACACCTTTGTCTTGAGCGATCGCTTGGAACATCTCGTCTTGCCTACGATTGTTTTAGCGTTGCTGCAGCTCGCGCTCTACAGCCGCTTCATGCGCAGCTCGATGCTCGAGGTTATTCATACCGACTACATGCGCACGGCGGCCGCGAAAGGGCTCGATCGGCGCACGGTTCTCTTCAAGCACGGACTGAAGAATGCGATGATTCCGATCGTGACGATCGTCGCGCTCGCACTGCCTGGACTAGTCGGCGGTGCGATCGTGACCGAGACGATCTTTGCGTGGCCGGGTGCCGGCCGTCTTTTCTTCAATGCACTCGGCCAAAGCGATATCGCTCTGCTGATGGGCTACTTACTGCTCGGCGCGTTCTTCGTTGTTTTTTCGAATCTATTGGCGGACGTCGCGTACGCGTGGCTTGACCCGCGCGTGAAGTACGATTAGGAGCCCAAGATGGCTGTAAGCATTCCGATCGATCAACGGCTCGCAGTTCCTGAGGACGAGGTCTTCACCAAGGTCACGGTTTGGAAGCGATTCCGCCGTCACCGACTCGCGCTCGCCGGAATCGTTGTGCTCGGCTTCATGATCCTCGTTGCGATCTTTGCAAACCAACTGAAACCGTACGATCCGAATGCGATCGACAACGTCCACTGGCTTGGCACCCCGCTTGCGCCGGGCGTTGCACATCACGTTTTGGGAACCGATGAGGTTGGGCGCGACCTGCTCTCGCGCTTGATGTTTGGGGCACGGATCTCGCTGACCGTCGGTATCAGCGCGACGCTGATGGAGATCATCATCGGAACGATCCTCGGCGCGATTGCCGGCTACTACGGCGGTTGGGTCGACTACGTGATCATGCGCATCACGGATGTCTTCTTATCGATTCCGCTGCTGCCGCTCTTGCTGGTGCTGACGGCAATCGTCGCGGCAAGTTCAAGTAAGGCATCGCTGAGTTTCGGCGTCATCGTGATCGTTATCGGTGCGCTAATCTGGCCTTCGGCAGCGCGACTCGTGCGCGCGCAGTTTTTATCGCTGCGCGAGCGCGAGTACACCGAGGCCGCCCGCGCGGTTGGAAACAACGACGCGCGCATTATCTTCCGGCATCTCCTGCCAAATGCAATGGCGCCGCTGATCGTTCAGGCAACGCTCGACGTCGCCAACGTCATCGTTCTCGAATCAACGATCTCGTTTCTCGGATTTGGAATTCAGCCGCCGACGGCGTCGTGGGGCAACATGCTCAGCAACGCGATTTCCAATCTTCAGGTCGCTTGGTGGGCGGCGGTCTTCCCGGGCCTGTGCATCCTCGTAACCGTCTTGGCGATCAACTACATGGGCGACGGCTTGCGGGATGCCCTTGACCCGAACATGCGCTGAGCCCTAAACTCACGTACATTCGCGCGAGTGGCGAAATTGGTAGACGCACTAGCTTGAGGGGCTAGCGCCCGCAAGGGCGTGCTGGTTCGAGTCCAGTCTCGCGCAAACGGCTCAGCGCATGTTCGGGTCAAGGGCATCCCGCAAACCATCGCCCATGTAGTTGATGGCCAAGACGGTTACGAGGATGCACAGACCGGGGAAGACCGCCGCCCACCGAGCGACCTGAAGATTCGAAATCGCATTGCTGAGCATATTGCCCCACGACGCCGTCGGCGGCTGAATCCCAAATCCAAGAAACGAGATCGTCGATTC
>JAFARW010000054.1 GCA_019245275.1 Vulcanimicrobiota bacterium | reverse complement strand
GCGCCTTTCGCCGCTGTTTTGCGACGAGGTTCGATGCGAGGTGAAGGCTCTCGAACTGGCCGGCATCCGTCCACCAACCGGAGAGGATGTCGTAGCGAAGGTCGCCGCGCCGAATGTACTCGTTGTTGACGTCGGTGATCTCGAGTTCGCCTCGCGCCGACGGCCGTAGATTTTGCGCAATTTCGAAGACGTTTTCGTCGTACATGTAGACGCCGGTTACGGCATAACGGCTCTTCGGCTGCCCGGGCTTTTCCTCAATGCGCAGGATTCGATCGCCGTTCAGCTCCGGAACGCCGAATCGTTCGGGATCCGGCACCTCTTTTAGCAGTAGGCGTGCCCCGCTCTCTTGTTCGCAAAAACGCTGCACGTACGGCGAGATATCTTCCTCTAAGATGTTGTCGCCCAAGATGACGACGACGCGGCTGCCTTCTGCGAAGTGCTCGCATAGCTTGAGCGCATCCGCAATTCCGCCCTCGCCCTCTTGATAGGTGTAGTAGATGTCTTTCAGTCCGAAGTCGCGACCGTTGCCGAGCAGCCGCAAGAAATCGCCGGCCGAACTTCCGCCCGTCACGATCATGATGTCATCAAAGCCGGCCTTGCGCAGAGTCTCGAGCGGGTAGTAGATCATCGGCTTGTCGTAGACGGGCAAGAGATGCTTGTTCGTCACCTTCGTTAGAGGACGTAGGCGCGAGCCAAGGCCACCGGCGAGGATGATGCCCTTGGGAGGGTTAGCGGTGTGCATATTGCCGGCGATAGTAATCGGTGAATGCGCCCGAGCGAAGTGGACGCCACCACTTTTCGTTTGCGCGATACCACTCGACGGTTGAGTGCAAGCCGGATTCAAAATCTACGCGCGGTTCCCAACCCAGCGCGCGCGCTTTCGTGGTATCGAGCGCGTAGCGGCGATCGTGTCCCTCGCGATCGGCGACATGCGTGATGTGCGTCTGGGGAGAGCGCCGGCAGTGTGAGATCAACTGCTCGGTCACCTCGAGATTCGTGCGTTGATTTCCGCCACCAACGTTATAGATGTTTCCCGATTCGCCGTTTTCGAGAACGTGCAGAATTCCACGCGCATGATCCTCGACGTGCACCCAATCGCGAATCTGCTTACCATCGCCGTACACCGGCACGGGTTGATCTTCGAACAGATTTGTAATGAAGAGCGGGATCAGTTTCTCCGGATGCTGGTACGGCCCGTACGTGTTGGAACCGCGCGTAATGAGGACCGGCGTCTGATAGGTGTTCCAGTAGGCCAGGACCTGCAGATCGGCGCCGGCCTTGCTCGCGCTGTACGGGCTGCGTGGACGCAGGGGTGATTCCTCACTCGATTCCCCCTGCGGGACATCGCCGTAGACTTCGTCGGTCGACACTTGGAGGTACCGCGCGATCTTCTTTTCGCGCACGGCTTCCAGCAGGATGTGCGTTCCGAGGATGTCCGTTTTCAGGAAGACTTCAGGATCTAAGATCGAGCGATCGACGTGCGTTTCGGCTGCAAAGTTAATGATTGCATCGACCGGCTCTTTGAGCGCCTCCCGAACCGCAGCTGCGTCCGCAACGTCGCCCTTGACGAAGCGGTAATGCGGGTCATTCTCGACGTCGCGTAGGTTAGCGGGATTGCCGGCGTAGGTGACGGCGTCCAGGTTGACGATGCGAATTTCTGGCCGCTCCCGCAGGAGCAGCCGAATGAAATTCGATCCGATGAAACCCAAGCCGCCGGTCACTAAGCAGCGCACGGGTAGTCCGGTTTGAGTTGCCGCGGGCCGGTCCTGCGGCCAATTCGCTGGACGGTGGTTTCGGGCGCGTGCTATACTCGGCCCCAGTTTGGACTTCACCCCTCACGACGAAGGGTGGCTATGGTTCCGTAGGGGTGGCGCCACGAAGGCCGACCGCCCGGGACCAGACTAGGAGAAACTTTACCGCATGTCGGTCATCTCAATGAAGGCCCTGCTTGAGGCAGGCGTGCACTTCGGTCACCAGACGCGCCGCTGGAATCCGAAGATGAAGCCGTATATCTTTCAAGAGCGTAACGGCATCTACATCATCGATCTCTCCCAAACCGTCGCCCGGCTGCGCCAGGTCTACGACGTGTTGCGTCAGATGGCGCGTGAGAACAAGATCGTGCTCTTCGTCGGTACGAAAAAGCAGGCGCAAGACGTCGTCAAGGAAGAGGCTGAACGCGCGGGCACCTTCTACGTCAACCAACGTTGGCTCGGCGGCACTTTGACGAACTTCTCTACGATCCAGAAGCGGATCTCGCGTTTACGCGAGCTCGAGGAGATGAAGCAACAAGGCCGCTTCGAAGTGCTTCCCAAGAAAGAAGTCAGCAAACTCCAAGATGAGCTCAGTCGCTTAGAGCGGTTCTTGGGCGGCATCAAAGACATGCATCGCCTGCCGGACGCCGTCTTCATCGTGGATCCGAAGAAAGAGCGCATCGCGGTGCTCGAGGCGCGCAAGCTCAAGATTCCGATTATCGCCGTTGTCGACACAAATTGCGATCCGGACGAGATCGATTACTTGATTCCGGGCAATGACGACGCCATTCGTGCCGTCAAGCTGATGGTCAGCAAGATCGCCGATGCGATCATCGAGGGCAAGACCGAAACGGAAAGCTCGCTCGACGTCGAGACCGATGGCGAAGCGATTGATTACAGTGCGTACACTGAACCGCCGGCGGTGCCGGAGGAGGTCGCGGCCGGTTCATGACCACGACCTACCAACCGCGTCCCGAAGAGATCAAGGCACTGCGCGATAAGGTGCAGGCGCCAATGATGGATTGCCGCAATGCGCTGATCGAAGCGAACGGTGACACGGAGCAAGCGCAAAGATTACTGCTCGAACGTGGTCAGGCACAAGCCGCGAAGAAAGCCGAACGCACGGCCAACGAAGGACTCGTCACATCGTACATTCACGCCGGCGGCAAGATCGGCGTGCTCGTCGAGCTGAACAGCGAAACCGATTTCGTCGCCCGCAGCGAGAAGTTCAACACTTTGGCTCGCGATATCGCGATGCACATCGCGGCGATGTCGCCGCTCTACATCGATCGCGAGAGCGTACCGGCCGACGTTTTGACGGCCAAGCGAGATGAGTTTGCTGAAGAAGTTCCGGCGGATAAGTCGCCGGAGATCGCGCGGCGCATTGTCGACGGCAAGCTGCGGCGCTGGTACGAAGAGACGTGTCTCATCGATCAGCCGTTCGTCAAAGACGATGCCATGACGGTGGGCGAACTGATCGGCGGCGCGGTCGGTGTTTTGGGCGAACGCATCGTCGTGCGGCGCTTCGCGCGCTTCGCGTTGGGAGATTCACAATAAAGAACGCGCCGAAATATTCTCGCGTCCTGCTGAAGATTTCCGGAGAAGCGTTTTCCGGCACGGAGACGGGGGTCGACGTCGAGACGACGCAAAGCATGGCGCGACAGATTGCGGAAGTCGCGCACGACGGTGTTTCCGTCGCGGTCGTCGTAGGCGGCGGCAATATTTGGCGTGGCAAGCTGCACGAAGCGCACGGAATGGATCGCGCGACGGCCGACTACATGGGCATGCTTGCGACCGTCATCAATGCGCTCGCATTGCAGGATGCGCTCGAACGCATGGGCGCGCCGTCCCGCGTTCAGACCGCGATTGCGATGCACCAGATCGCGGAGCCATACATCCGGCGGCGCGCGATTCGGCATCTCGAAAAGGGACGCGTCGTCATTTTCGCAGCGGGTACGGGCAATCCGTATTTCACGACCGATACGACAGCCGCGTTGCGCGCGGTTGAAGTAAATGCAAAGGCCATTCTCAAGGCGACGAAGGTCGACGGCATCTACTCCGCCGATCCAAAGATAAATCCGAGCGCGGATCGCTTCGAGCGGCTCGACTACTTGGAAGTCTTGCAGCGCGGTCTCGAAGTGATGGACAACACCGCACTCACGCTCTGCATGGACAATAATCTGCCGATCATCGTCTTCGACATGTCGGTGAGGGGGAACATCCGCCGCGTCGCGTGGGGCGAGCCGATTGGGACTTTCGTCGGCAAAGTTGATTCCGCA
>JAFARW010000041.1 GCA_019245275.1 Vulcanimicrobiota bacterium | reverse complement strand
GCAACACGCGAACGATTCCGCTTCAACTGACTGCACCGCTCAGCGGACAGCGCGCCGACCTTCGGTTCGAAGCCGAAGACGGGTTGAGTCAGTCGGTCCAGGCAACGGTTTCACGTTAATGCTGCGGGTGCTTCTGGCATGCGTGCTTCTCGCGATCGGCAGCGCGCCCGCGTTCGCACAAGAGCCGACGGCCAACGACCTCGCCGACGAGCTGCACCCGGAACACTTACACGTTGTTCTAAACGGCGTTCAGGTATCCGACGACACGCCGGTCTATCTCGCGAACGACGAGACGGTTTACGTATCCGAAAACGACCTTATCGCATGGAAGCTCAAGCTGCCCCAAAAATCGAGCTTTGAGCGCGACGGGCGCGCATTTTACGGATTACAAACGGACGCTCACCTCGCGACGTCTTTCGACCGCGCTCAAAATGAGCTGGAAGTCGTCGCGCCTTCGACCGCTTTCGTTGGCCAACGTTCCGCAGGGCCGATCAACCTCACCGCGGGTCGCGGTGCATTTCTGAACTACAACCAGATGCGGGAGAATGGGACATACGATCTCTATCTCGCCGACAAAAACGGCGTCTTCAAGACGCGTTATCTGAGCACCGCGGGATCCGCCGGGCTCGAATTTCACCGTGGTGAGACGGCGTGGTACCGACTGGATCCCGTGCACCACTACGTGCTGTTGATTGGCGAAGGGACAAGCGGAGATGACTGGTTGTCTACGAGCGCCGGCTTCGCCGGAGTGCACTTCGCCAGCGAATACACGAGTGATCCGTCGTACCTCGGCCATGCGCCACTTTCAGTATCAGGCGTCGCAGAGACGCCGTCGTTTCTTGAAGTCTTCATCGACAACATTTCTATTTATCGCGCTGATGTACCGCAGGGTCCATTTACCGTGCGGGACCTGCCGCCGTCCGCGGCACGTTCGGACGTCGTCATGGTATTGACCGACGCGCAGGGCAAGAAAAAGATCGAAATAGCGCGCCCGGCCGTAGATGCGCAGCTTGTGGCTAAAGGCAAGACGTGGTTCGCTTTCGATGCCGGCATTGGCGAAGAAAACAGAAATTTGAAAAATACCTACTATCGGCACGGCATTTTTGCCGGCGCGATACGACACGGGATCTCAAACCGAGTCACCGGTGAGATTTTTGCTGAATCGATCAACGGCGAAAATTTTATCGACGCCGGGCCGGACGTTCGACTCGGACCGGACCAGACGTTCGAGTTCCGAATCGGCGGCGGAAATAAGCGCCACTCCGGTCAGTACCGGCTCAACCTAACTCGAGGTAAATTTCGATTCAACGAGCGGTTTTCGTATAGCTCTCTGAAGCAAGAACCGATCGAAGGTCTTGATTTGGGGGACGTTGCGCGGCTCAGTGAGACGTCCGAACTTTCCGTCGATTTCAGCCCCAAGATCTCACTGGGATTGAGCCTGAATCGCAGCCGCGACAACCAGGGTTCGGATGCATCCCTGCTTTCCATGCGAACTTCTTTTCGCAGCGACAGCGGGGTAACGCTGAATCTCAATCCGTTTTACGATTTCCCACGACATTTGATGAGCGCCAATATGTCGATTTCATTTTCCGTCGGCAGCAATCGGCGGATCAACGAGCGCTCGGCGATCACCACGCAGAATGAGATCAGTAGCGCGCTTGAATACCGGAAAGACTCGAGCGACCCGAACGATCCAATTTCGTACGAGGCGCAAATCTCTGCCAACCAGTCTCAAGACCGGAGCATTTCAATAAGCGATCAGCTGCCGTGGGCCTCAACAAACTTTCGGGCACAGGAGCAAAACCACGTCCGCGTCTACGAGCCCGACATTTCCGGCGCGGTTGCTTTTGTGGGCGGAAACGTGTACGCATTGCGGTCGATCAACAGTAGCGAATCCTTCGGTGTCGTGCACATTCCCGGGCTAAAGAACGTCAGGGTTTCGGTCAATTCCGAACCGGTGGGAAGGACGGATTCGCACGGGGACCTGTTGCTGAAGAAACTATCCCCGTATCGCGATAACACGATCACGGTCTCGGAAGAAGATATTCCGCTTAGCGTCAACATTCGCGACCCACAGAAGGTCGTTCCAGCGAGCGCATCGCCGGCGAACGTTACGATCCCGATCCTCTCGCGCGGCGGGCTTATCATTGAAGTTGTCGACGAGCGAGGAACGCCTTTGGCGCCGGGCAGCGAGCTTTCAAGCGCGAGCGGCGCAACGTACGTCGTCGGTTACGGGGGGCGCGCCTACATTACCGGAGTGAAGCCCGGTCCGCAGCAACTTACTGGGTCAGTCGGCGCGAAGAGCTGCAAGGTGGACATTGATGTACCGAGCAATGTCGATGATATTCCAGACCTCGGTCGCCTGGTTTGCCGAGCCCAACGCTAACGGAGCTAATGCGACACTGCCACTGAGTAGTTGTATGAAGTCGCCGAGGCGGTGCCATTCGCTGAATATTCCGTTCGCGATCCGGAGAATTTCTCGGTCTTGAAATAGACGATTCCGTCCATGCAATGCGGATACTTATGTCCGTAGAAATCGATTGTGACTTGATCCGGCGCGCCAAGGATAAACCGGTCGTGGTATTCCTGGCCAACCTCGAGGCACGCTACCTTCGCATACTTTGGAGAGTCGCGAACGATACTATACCGTATCGACGTGTCGCTCTTGTTGTAAATCGCCAGGGACTCGCCGAACTTGCTGCGCGCAGTCGTCCCTGAAAGCGCCACGATGCATGCCATTGCAACGATCAAAAAACGCATGACTTCCCCTCAGTGATGACGAGCAACGAAATTGATTCTGCTCGGGGCGTCGGCTGAACCGGTGACGTAGTAAGTCGCAACTGGTCCGCGAAACGGAAACCTACGTTCGTTGATTTCGCGGCCCGCGCAGTTTCCGGAAGCATAGACCTTGAGTTGAACGATCTCGGGGTGCGAGAGGTACTTGTCGCTAAAGTTTTGAGATGGAGAAATGCATCCGTTCTCATGACCGAACGGCCATTTCTCTATGTCATATCGAATCGAAGCGCCGCCCTTTACTTCGTTTTTGATCGTGATGGACTCAAGAAACGTGGCACTTGAGGCAGGAGATCGGACGCCGGCAAGGAGCAGGGTGCCGACGGCTGCGCTGACGAGAATGAACGAGCAAGCCCACCATTGAGGTGGGCTTGCGAAACTGCGCCGTTTAGTGATGTGTCGCTACTTTGATGTCTTTGTAATGCGGCGACCCGGTGACGGTATATGTAGTCAGTGGTTGCCAATAATTAAAAGTATTGGTATAGATCGCATGACCACCGGGGCAAACGAAGATCCCAGGTCCCATCACCTTGATCGTAACTCGTAGGGGCTTGACCAGATATCCGTCGCTGAAAGACTGGCGGTGCCGTATGCAGCCATGAGTGCCGACGTGCGGACCTGTAATGTCGTATTCGACAGTACCGTCAGACGTTTCGTTCTGGATGACTACTTTGTCGATCAGCGCGGCGTGTGACGGCGCCTGCGTAGCGACAAACACAAGCCCTGCCATCGCGAGCGCGAGCAATGAAAACCTCTTAAGCATTTAAAACGAAAACCTCCGTATAGAAGAACGTTGAAAAGCTTGGACTGAAGTTCGGCGCGCTTGCATAGACTCCTCAGCCGGGCCGCGGAGCGTACGGCGGTTGCTCGCTTTGCCGCGCGCCGTACAACAATCGGAGAGGGTGAGATTCGAACTCACGGAACCCGTGAAGGTTCAACGGTTTTCAAGACCGCCGCATTCAACCGCTCTGCCACCTCTCCGACGTGCCGATTCCTTACAGAATCGGCTTTTCCGCCAAGTTTTACATCGGCCGAGCGATTGCGATCCAAGTTTTGCCGTTCACGCTCTGGATCAAGACTACCATTGCCGTCTTGGCATGTCCTAAGAGAAACGCGTCTTGCGTCGCTTCCTTACCAGGTTGCGACATTTCGGGGGCGCCGTTCAGTTTTGATTTATACCATGCTTTGACTTTGGCAAAGCCGTCCGATGTGGTATACACCTTCGCTGTTACGGGCAGCGCCTTCTCGCCTAAGCTGGCCAGAGCATGCGCCGGCGCCGCGCCGGGATAAAGGGGTGGCGCACCACTCGCGCTACTTGCAGCGACCGGCGCCGGAGGCGCGGCAGCGTGATGGGCCGGCGCCGTTGACGCGGTAGTTTGATTTTGAGTGCTTGTCGCCGTGCGTGACGAATTGGCGCACGCCGTCATGCTCATTGCGATCAGAATCGCAAGAACGGATGTTGAGAAAATCGCTCGCATCGTACCTCCTCAATAGTTCAGAAAAATTCAAGCATGATGCCTCACGCTCTCCTGGACTAGGCGCTTTGCGCCGCAAGCAACTCCCACTCCCCCGGCACGCCCTTGAGCTCGTGCTTGCCGCGGCTATCGAAGCGCAGACCCGAGCCGGCAACTAAATCACGCACCGTGCCAGAGACGAGAACCTCACTTGCTTTTGCTTCATCCAAAACCCGAGCTGCAATATTGACGGCGACGCCGCCGACATCGTCGCCGATCATCTCACACTCGCCTGTATGCAGGCCGGCTCGAATTTCGATTCCCAGTTTCTGGACGTTGTTGCACGACGCAAGCGCGCAGCGCACCGCGCGGGCGGGGCCGTCAAACGTCACAAGAAATCCGTCGCCAGTTGTCTTGATCTCGCGCCCACCGAATCGCTGAATTTCACGGCGCAAGAGCACATTGTGATCGTCGAGCAGATCCCGCCAGCGGCGGTCGCCGATCTCTGCGCCCTTCTTACTCGAGTCAACGATGTCGGTGAAGAGAACGGTTGCCAACACCCGTTCGTGGTGCGCTCCATGACGCACGCCGGTCAAAAACTCCTCGACCTCGCCAAGCAGCTCGTCGACATCGCCCGCGTAGTACAAATGGTCGACGCCCGATAGCTCCACGAACTTTGCTCCCGGGATGTGCTCGGCAATGTAGCGACCTTCGGCAACATTGACGTCTTGATCGCCCACGCGATGAAGAACCAGCGTCGGTACGTGAACCGCCGGCAACACGCCGCGTACATCGAAGCGCGTGTTCATTTTGGCAAGCGCCAGCGCTGCGCGCGGACTTGCGCTGCGTCGCAGATACGTCGCCCAGCGGTCTTGAAATCGGGGATCATCTGCCACCGATGGCGCAAGCGTCGCAAGATCAACGACGCCGCCCCATCCCTGTTCAATAGCCTCAAAGAATTTCTGGCGCTCCTCTGCTTTGGGAGCCCAAGGGTAATCTTCAGACCACGTCCGTTTCGCAAAGCCGCCGTAGACCACAAGAGCGAGCGTGCGCTGTGGAAAGGCCGCCGCAAAGAGAATAGACATGACCGAGCCTTCCGAAGCACCAAAAACCGCCGCACGTTTAGACCCTGCGGCATCCATGACCGCGCGCACATCATCCATGCGCTGCTCCAAAGTCGGCAACTTGTCGTCCGAAACTCGATCCGACAATCCTGTTCCGCGCTTGTCAAATAGAATCAAGCGGCTAAACGAAGCTAGGCCTTCCAAGAAGCGCCTGATCGAAGGCTCTTCCCATGAGTACTCGATGTTGGAGACCCAACCCGGTGCAAAAACGAGATCGAACGGACCGTCGCCGACAACTTGGTAGGCGATGTTGAGATCACCGCTCTTCGCGTAGCGCGTCATGGGAATATTGCTCAATAGCCGGCTCGACCCATAGACATCAGAAACACCTTTTTGTCGGACCTGGCGAAAAGAGATCCGCGTGGACCGCATAGCGATTCGGCAAGCACGCCGCAGTGACGCCGAGACGATCGCCACGATCTTCGCTAAGGCACGTGGCGCATCCATGCCGTACTTGCCAGAGTTGCACAGCGCCGCCGAAGACATCGCTTATTTCAGAGACGTCGTTTTGGCGACAGAAGTCGTTTGTGTCGCTGAGCGAAACGAGATTGTTGGCTTCTGCGCCATTCGCGACCACTGGCTTAACCATCTGTACGTTGACCCCGACCATCAGCGCACGGGTATCGGAACCGCGCTGCTGGCGGTCGCTGCGAAACAGAGTCCGGTCCTGAACCTGTGGGTCTTTCAACGCAACACAAATGCGATTCGCTTTTACAAGAAACATGGCTTTGTGCTCGTTAAGCAAACCGACGGCAAGGAGAACGAAGAAAAAGAGCCCGATGCCCTCTACCGCCGGGCGCCTTCAGCATGAGGGATGCCGCTTGTGCGACGATCGCCACCCCATTCGGTTTGGCATACTACATCGAAGCTTCGGACGGTGCGATCGCTTACGGATCATTCCGCCGCACTAAGACACTCACGCGCGGAATTCGCCATCCGCTCTTACGCGAGGTAGCCGCGCAGATCAAGGCCTACTTTCGTGGGCGGTTACGCCGGTTCGATGTGCCGCTTCAGTTAGAGGGCACGCCGTTGCAGCGTGCGGCGTGGGAAGCGATTTACGAGCTCGAATTCGGACACTTCGTTTCATATGCCGATGTTGCTCGCGCGATCGGTAAGCCGCATGCGCATCGTGCTATCGCGGCGGCGATGGTGAAGACGCCGATCGACCTACTGATCCCCGCCCATCGTGTTCTCGGCTCGGACGGCCGCATCAAGGGAGCCGGCGCGCGTTCGATGCGCGCGCGGCTCGTCCGTTTTGAAAACCCGGATTACTCCCTCTGAGCGTCGATCATCAAAATGGCGCGCTGGTTGTTGTGCGAGAATTCGTTCATAGCATCGAGCGCTAGCCCAAGCGGACTATCGGGCTGCAGCATCTCGGAAACTGAGAAACCGGTCTGCGCCTTGACCTTATCATCGATTGGCCCGCGCATGAAGGACGGCATGTTGCGGTATTGCCGGATCAAAGCGAGCGCCGGTCCCAAGCGCGCGTTGAACTTCGAGGGGTCCATGACAACGACGAGCAGGGTCGATGGCTTGCCGTTCTTCGTGAACTGAAAACCGCGCCCATCGATGCCCATCGTTTGGGCCGTGTCGCTGCTGCTGTTCAAATTCTTGTCGTTTGCTTGCCGAAAACCGGAAGGCGGCTTCGCGTAGCTGTCGTTCAACCACGTCTGAAGCGTGCTGAACGGCGCAGAAGCGCTCGCGATCAGCTCGTTGCCGTTATACGTTCCGTTGCCTTGTGAGAGTACGCCGTTCCCGCTCGCATTCGTGTCGACGACCTGCTTGAAACCCTTAGAGACGAGGATCTTGCTGCCGCTGTACAGCGGAAAGCCAGTGGGATTGGAAACATTCGCAACGCTCGATCCGGGTGGTGGCTGCTGCGGCTGCTGCGCGGCGCGGTTCCCGCCCGTGCATCCCGCGGCGAGTACCCCAATTAAAAAACCGATGCAGAGAGACTTTTTCATCCGACGGAAATCCATCCGAAGAGCGTGAAATCCTACTTGATGGAGCGCCTAACGTATGGTTCATATCTCAAGGTCCCTGAGCTGCTCGCGCTTCAGCGCCCGCTGAGTTCGCCTCCGCACCACGACGAGATGCTGTTCATCGTCATCCATCAAGTGTACGAGCTCTGGTTCAAGCAGCTGCTGCACGAGCTCGATGCGGTGCTGAAGTCGCTGAGCGCCGACCAGTTGCTCAAGACTGCTAAGGAGTTCGGGCGGATCCACACGATCCAACGCTTGCTCGAAGCGCAAGTTGACATTTTAGAGACGATGACGCCTCAGGAGTTCAACGCCTTTCGCGATAACCTGCACCCGGCGAGTGGCTTCCAATCGGTGCAATTTCGAGAAATCGAGTTCTTGGGTGGCTTAAAGAGGACCGACGCGCTCAAGCATCTTGAGGTCAGCGCCGACGACCGTGCCCGGCTTGAACGCCGTCTCTCCGAGAAGACACTGCCGGATCAAGTTTACGACCTGCTCCGGCGCCGCGGCCTTGCCGTCGAAACACACGACGAGCGAATTGCGACGTTGCGAACGATCTATGAAGAATCCGAAAAGCATTACGACCTGTACTTGCTGATGGAAAACCTGATCGAGTTCGACGAGCGCTTCTTATTGTGGCGCAGCCGGCACATTCGGATGGTCGAGCGGATGATTGGGACCAAGATGGGGACCGGCGGCTCGCTCGGCGTTGCGTACCTGGCCCAGACGCTCGATCGCAAATTCTTCCCGGAGCTTTGGGAAGTTCGTACCTATCTCGGCAAGAGTACCTACTAAGAGCGGAAGCCCTCACCGCAGGTGGCAGGCCCTTGCGAGCAAGCGGCAAATTGCGTTCAGTCCTACGACCTTTTCACGACCCCTTTACTGAGGAGATAATGATGCGTTTATCTGGACTCTGTCTTGCTGCTGCTTTCGCGCTTGTGATGGCGGGATGCGCGAAGAATGCGTCGCAGCAAAGCACTACAACTGCTACCGAAGCCCCGGCGGCCGCGGCTTCGGGCGCCGCACCGGCTGCTGCGCCGAAAGGCGGAACCGGCGAAGCGACCATGACACAACTGCCTGAGTACCCCGGGGCAACGAAGATGGCATCGGGAGCATCGGGGATGTCGATGGGCGGTTCGGCCGCAGGCACCGTTCTTTCAACCGGCGATTCGTTCGACAAAGTGTACAAGTGGTATCAATCGAAGTTGCCGGCCGGCTCCGAGAAATCGCATGCGACGACTGCGATGGGCGAAACGGCCGTCTTCACGACCGGTGAACTTGGCAAAGATCAACAGTCGGTCACGCTTAGCGTAGCGGCCGGAAAGACGATGATCACTTTAGCGCACGTCAAGCGACCGTAAGAACATGATCGAAGCGCCCATCACGGCGGCGCGCTTTCGCGAACGTTTTCCGACGCTCGCGCACAGCACGTACCTCGTCAGCCACTCGATGGGCGCAGCGCCACTGGCGGCCAAGGATGCATTGGACGCCTACTGGCATGATTGGGAACGCGACGGGCCCGAAGCATGGGAACGATGGCTCCCTGAGATTGCGCGGATTGCCGACAATCTTGGCGAGTTGATCGGCGCCCCGCGGGGTTCGATGTTCTTGGGCCCCAACGTTTCCGTACTGCAAGCGGCGCTGGCAACTTCTTTGCGCTTTCAGGCGCCACGCAACGAGGTCGTCTACGAAGCGCTTCAATTCCCATCCTTGACTTACGTGTGGACCGAATTTGCGCGCTACGGCGCGCAGATCCGGATCGTTCCGTCCGATGATGGACGAACGATCGACGTGCAGCGCATCATCGACGCAATCACCGAGCACACACTGATCGCAGTTCTCTCGCACGCGTACTACGTTTCCGGCGCGCTCACCGACGTACAAGCCGTCCAGCGCCACTGCCGCAAGACCGGCACACTGCTGATGGTCGATGCCTATCAAACGACCGGCGTCTATCCGTACGATGTGACGGAGTGGGACCTCGACATCGTGACCGGCGGCAGCCATAAGTGGCTTTGCGGTGGCGCCGGTTGCGGGTGGATCTACCTCAAGCCGGAGTTGCGCGCGCAATTTGAACCCGCGGTAACCGGCTGGATGGCACACGCGCGTCCGTTCGCCTTCGAGCCGGCACCGATGACGTACGCCGACTCGATGTACCGCTTTGGAACGGGAACCCCAACAATCCCAGGCTACCTCGTCGCCAAACCTGGACACGATATGATCAAAGAAGTCGGCATACGAAAGATTCGCGAGCACAACGTGCGCTTAACGAATAAAATCGTGCAACAGGCGCTCGATCGCGACCTGAAAATCAATACGCCGCTTGAGCCGGAGCAGCGCACGGGCTGGATCGGCATCGACTTCGAGGGCGTTGAAGGCGTGTATCGACGACTGATCGAGCACCGCGTCTTCGTCGACTTCCGGCCCGGGTGCGGGGTCCGCGTCGGACCGCATTTTTACTCGAACGACGAAGATATCGACAACTTCTTCGAAGTGCTCGACCGCATCCGCAAACGGTAACTGCGCTTTGAGCTAAAGCCATGATCGTTGATCACCGCGATGTACGAGGCGCCTTCGGGCGCCTTTCCATTCCCATTGCACTTTCGATGGCCGGCGATCAATTGCTCAGCGTCGTCGATACGATTGCGATCGGTGCGCTTGGAACGGTCGCGTTGGCAGGTGCAACGGGGGCCTTCGCGCTCTTCATTACGCTCGTTCTTGCCCTCTTTGGTTTCGCAAGCGGCATCTCGATCGTTGCTGCACAGCGCGTCGGCGCCGGTGATATCGACGGCCTCGGGCAGACCACGCGCGCGGGGGCGATTCCTCCGCTGATCTTGGCGCTTTTCTTCATTGCGCTGTCGATATTGCTTGCGAGGCCGGTGCTGCGGCTCGAGGTCGGCCCGATCGCATCCTTAGATGCAAGCGCGATGTACCTGATCCTACGTTGCATGTCGCTCGTACCGATCGCCATTTCGCTCAGCATCATCAGTGCGCTTGGTGCAGCAGGAAATCGGCGCCCGCAAGTGATTGCCCTCATTCTGCTGAATGCGGTGCACGTTCCACTTGTTTTCGTGCTCGCGCTCGGGTGGCTAACACATCACCCGTTTGGGATCGTGGGCGCGGGCGTTTCTTCACTTCTTGCCGAGATTGTCGGCGCCGTGTATCTGGTCGGCTATGCGATCGGCAATCCGCAATATCGCATCTTCAGCAGTCTTTCCATCGAGTGGCCGCTCGTTCTTCAGACCGCGCGTCTCTCGTTGCC
>JAFARW010000030.1 GCA_019245275.1 Vulcanimicrobiota bacterium | reverse complement strand
CTCGACGCCCATTTCCTCCAGATGCGGAAGTCGGTCGGGCCACCATGGAACCAGGATCACAAGCTCGCAATGGCGGCGGCCGTAGTCACGGCAACGACGCTAGGTTAGGCGGCTTCGACTTTTAAGTCGTTTCCGTCGAGTTCGATGCGGGCAGCGCCGCCGGCACGAACATCCCCGCGCAAGATTGCGGTTGAAAGCGGCGTGCTGACGAGTCGCGCGACCGTTCTGCCGACATAACGCGCGCCGGGTCCGGCGTTCATGCTCTCGCGCGCCAAATGCGAGCGTGCGTCTTCATCGAGATGCAATGAGACCCCGCGCGCTCCAAGCCGTTCCGCGAGCGCATCGACGTGGATCGCGACGATCTGTTCGATATGCGCCGGGAGCAATTCGTTGAAGATTACGATGTCGTCGATGCGATTCAAGAATTCCGGCCGCAGGTATTCTGGAATTTGGTCAGTCTCAAGGTTCGTCGTTAGGATGATCAGCGCGTGGCGGAAATCGATCGTGCGCCCTTTGGCATCCGTAACGCGGCCATCATCGAGAATCTGCAAGAGCAGAGCGGCGACATCCGGATGCGCTTTCTCGAGTTCGTCAAATAAAATGACGCAATAGGGACGGCGCCGGACGGGTTCCGTTAGCTGTCCCGGCTCGTCGTGCCCGGCATATCCGGGCGGTGCGCCGAGCAAGCGCGATACCGTGTGGGCCTCAGTGAATTCCGAGAGGTCGATCCGCACGAGCGCATCTTCGGTGCCGAAGAGTTGCGCGGCAAGCGCCTTTGCGAGTTCCGTCTTGCCAACGCCGGTTGGCCCGGCGAAAAGAAAACTGCCGACCGGTTTGCGTGGATCATGCAAGCCTGCGCGCGCGCGCCGAATCGCTTCGCAAACCGCGGCGATCGCCTTCTCTTGCCCGATCACGCGTTTGCTAAGCGCATCTTCCATCATCAGAAGATTGTTGCTTTGCGCCTCGGTCAGCGTCGTAATCGGAATGCCGGTCCATTTTGCAACGACCGCGGCAACGGTCTGCTCGTCGACGATCGGCCCCTTGACGGCACCTTTATTCATCAGGGCGCGGCTGGCCGCGGCTTCATCGATCAAATCGATCGCTTTGTCGGGCAAGAACCGATCCGCGATATAGCGCGCCGATAATTGCGCCGCCGCAACCACCGCCTCGTCGGTGATGACGACATTGTGGTGACGCGAATACCGTTCGCGCAGCCCGCGCAAGATTTCTATCGTCTGCTCGATCGTCGGCTCATCAACCATAACCGGCTGAAAGCGCCGTTCCAAAGCGGCGTCAGACTCGATATACTTGCGATACTCGTCAAACGTCGTCGCGCCGATGCATTGCAGGTCGCCACGCGCGAGTTCCGGTTTGATCATCGAGCTCAAGTCGAGTGCGCCTTCAGCTGCGCCGGCCCCGACGAGCGTATGCAACTCATCGATAAATAGGATCACGTCGCGCGCCGCACGTCGGACTTCATCCAAAATGCGCTTTACCCGGCCTTCGAATTCGCCCCGATACTTCGTGCCGGCGATTAGCGGTCCAAGCGAAAGCGCAAGGACGCGTTTTGTCAGCAAGGGCGCTGGCACGTCACCGGCGATGATCCGCTGCGCAAGGCCTTCGACGATCGCGGTCTTTCCAACGCCCGGCTCACCAACTAAAACCGGATTGTTTTTGCTGCGCCGCGCGAGAATCGAGATGCATCGCTCGACCTCATCGCGCCGGCCGATCACCGGATCTAACTTGCCGTTACGCGCGAGGTCGGTCAGGTCGCGCGAGTATTGCGCAAGCGTTGGTGTGCCGCCGCGAAAGCGGCGCGTTAGATCTTCCAACGGATTGGGCGCGCCTCCCCGCTCGCGCGTCTCGCGCGCCATGCGTTCGATCAGGTAGGCGCCGCCGGCCAAGAGCGCTGCCGCGCCGATTGCTGCGCCGAGCGCGGGCAGCGCAGCGGTTTGCCGTCGCTTTGCTGCGCATCCCGCACAGAGGTTAAGCGTCGTCCAGCGCCCGCCGCGAAGGACGGCGTCCGCCACGGTCGCCGGGCGGCCGCATTGCTCGCAGAGCTTGCTCATCTGCAACTCTTACTCGAAGCGCCTGGCCGGAGTTTCGAGCCCCTACGGACCGACGACGTACGTGATCGTGACATTCGCGTGGACGTCGATATTCGAAGGCGAGATCTGGGTTGGTGCGGGGGGCATCGCATTGCCGCGCGCAACCCCGGCCCGCATCAGTATCGGCGGCGAAAAGTAACCGCTTTGCATTGAAGCAATCCGTAGGATTCGCAAGTTGGCCGCAGATGCCATCGCTTTGGCTTGCCGTTGCGCATCGGCAACCGCACTCCCGAGCGCTTCCGCGTAGATTTGGCGCTCGTTGGTGAGCGTATATGCGACGTCATTAATGTCCGTCGCATTCGCCGCGACCGCTTGGTCGATTACGGAACCGACTGACTCGAGGTTCGTCAGTTTGACTTCGATTTGCCGCGATACGGTGTAACCGCTGCGCTCTCGCTGACTCGGCGGGAGCTCGGGCTGCGGCGCGACGTAGTTGACGTTGAAGCTCACGGTTCGAATCGATGAATACGGAACGCCGAGCGAGTGTAAGCGATTGCGGAGGTCCTCGTAGCGCCGGTTGTTGTCGGTCGTCGCGTTTTGCGCAACGTCATTGATCGTTACGATGCCGAGCGAAACGGTCGCAACATCCGGCATACGGCTGATGACCGACTGGCCGCTGACGACGATCGTAATGTCTTTAGAATGGGGTGCTGCGGTCGCCCCAAGTAAAGCAACAGCCAGCACGGATAATGCCAAAATTCTCATGCTCTAGCAACGTACGGCTTGGCTTCGGAGTGCCGCTTGCCTTCTGGGGAAGGAGAAGAGTCCGTTGGCCGCAATCGTCCGCCTATGACTTTAACTGCGATACTCATCTGGATAATCGTCGGCCTGATTGCGGGCGCGCTTGCAAAGAGCGTCGTTCCCGGCGAAGGGCCGGGTGGGATCCTTGGCGACATCATCATCGGCGTGATCGGCGCCTTCATCGGCGGCTGGCTGTTTTCTAACGTCTTTCACATCCACTGGACCGGCTTTATCGGCTGGATCATCGAGGCGCTGATCGGCGCAATCGTTTTACTGCTGATCATTCGCCTGATCAGCGGTCGGCGCACGGTGGCGTAGCAAGGGAACCCTAGTAGGAGGCGCTCAAAAGGCGCCGCAAATAGCATCGTATGGCCTACATCATCACCGAACCGTGCATCGGCACGAAGGATAAATCGTGCATTGACGTCTGCCCCGTTGACTGTATTCACGGTACCGAGAGTGATGAAATGTTGTATATCGATCCCGAAGTTTGCATCGATTGCGGCGCCTGTGTCTCCGCGTGCCCCGTTGAAGCGATCTTTGCCGATTCGGATGTCCCGGAGAAGTGGCAGAACTACATCGAGATCAATGCCGAGTATTTCAAGAAAGAGTCATGAGGTCTAAGACTAAGCGGTGAAACGCGCGACCGGCCGGGAGTTGATGGACGATCCCGCCGAGTCGATGGCTGAACTTGAAGAGAACCTCCGCGACATCGAACGCGCAAATCGCTGGCTGGGAGGCATCGCTCCGGTAAGGTCGGCGATTCTTTCTTTGGGAGCCGGCAGCGTTCTCGATGTCGGCTGCGGCAGCGCCGACGTGCCGGCTGCTGTTCTGTCGTCGGCTCGCAAAAATGGAACGAGTCTCCACGTGACGTGCCTAGATTCGAGCCCGCAGATGCTCGCCGTCGCGCGCAAGCGAGCCAATGGTGAAACAGGCATGCACTTCGTGGAAGGTGACGGCATGGCGCTGCCATTTCCGGATCGCTCATTTGATGTCGTTACATGCAATCTCGCGCTCCACCACTTCGATCCGGCGCCTGCGATCAGATTGCTTAGCGAGATGCGACGAGTCGCGTTCATGACGCCGATCATTAACGATCTGCGCCGCGCATTTCTCAGCTACGCGGGGGCAGTTGTCCTGAGCCGTTTGTTTACGCGGAACCGGTTCACGCGCCACGATGCGCCACTGTCAAGCCGCCGCGCCTACACGCCGAAAGAAGCATGCGATCTCGCGCGTGCCGCCGGATGGCGCAATCCGAAAGCATTTCGCAAGCCGTTCTATCGGATGCTGATACTCGATGCGTAACGTTATCGTCGTTGGCGGCGGCCCCGCCGGATCGACGTGCGCCGCCCGCCTAGCAAAACGCGGCCTCGACGTAACGCTGCTTGAACGCACGGCCTTCCCACGCACGAAAGTTTGCGGTGAATACCTGAACGCCGCAGCGCAAGACGACCTCAATGAACTCGGCGTTGGCGCGCAGATCGCAGCCGAATGTAACCGGATCGAAGGCATCCGGCTTCACGTCGACGATATCCGGTTGGAGCTGCCGTTTGCGGTTCCGGCATGGGCGCTTGCACGCAGCCGGCTGGACGACATATTGCTTCGGCATGCGACCCGAGCCGGCGCGCGGACGATAACGGCGCGGGTCGAGCGAATCGAACGCACGGGTCAGGGCGTACGCATCGGGTTCACAGATGCTTCAGGAGTTGAACGTACGCTCGAGGCAGACATCGTCGTCGGCGCCGACGGCTTAGGCTCGATCGTCGCACGCAAATGCGGCCTCTCACGTTCGCGAAAGCGTGGGCGGTTCGCGGTAGGCGGACACTACAGCGGATTTGGCGCGCTCGGCGGCTTCATCGAGATGTATGTAACGACGAAAGCGTACTTTGCGATCAATCCTCTGAGCGGAGAACTTGCGAACGTGATGATCGTCGTCGACGAATCCGACTTGCATCGCTGGACGGGCGCGGTCGACGAACACATGAAGCAGACTGCGTTAAAGCTTGCCTCAGGAAAGCGAGGGATCGATTCGGTGCGGCGAATCGGCAAGCGCGTAGCGATTGGGCCGCTTTCGCATGAAGCTCGCGCGGCTGCAGGCGCGGGCGTTTACCTCGTCGGCGACGCTGCCGGTTTCGTCGATCCGTTTACCGGCCAAGGCGTCTTCCTCGCGTTGCGCAGCGCCAAGCTCGCCGCGGACGCGATCGAAGCGGAGCTTGCAGAGAAAGAAAGCGCGAAAGCGGTGCGCGCGCGCTACGCGCAGGACCACGCAAACGTCTTTGGTGCGCGAGCCCGAGTCGCGGCACTTGTTTCGTTCTTGATTCGAACCCCGTGGTTGACGAAACGAGCGGCCCGAAATCTTGAGCGCAGTACGGAGTTGCGCAGTTCGATCATGGCGGCGATCGCCGGTCAACAGACGGCTGCCGAGCCGCTGAATTCGGCAATGCTCCTGCGTTTGGTTGCATGATGCAGACAAGCAATGAAATTCTGATCGCGGCTTCGCCGGAACGCGTCTTCGAGCTCGCTTCGCAGACCGAAGCGTGGCCCACGATCTTGCCGCACTATCGAAGCGTACGAGTCCTCGAACAGAGTGGTTCGCAACGCGTTGTCGAGATGTCCGCGTGGCGGGATATGATTCCGGTGCGCTGGGTTGCGCAGCAATGGAACGATCCGGTGCGCCCGCTCATTCGTTTCCATCACATCGGTGGTTGGACCAAGGGGATGGATGTCGAGTGGCAGTTTGAACGCATCGACGGTGGAACCCGCGTGCGAATCGTCCATTGGCTCGACTTTCAGTTTCCGGTTGCGCGCGAATTTCTCGGGCGTCACGTTGTCGGCGATTTCTTCGTCCATAACATCGCCGCTAAGACGCTGAGGCGCATGAAACAATTGGCTGAAAATGCATAACGGTAAGCACAACCGCAATGGACTCGTCCACCGTGTCGTCATCACCGGCATGGGGCTGATCACACCGATCGGCATCGGACGCGACCGATTTTGGGAAAACCTGCGCACCGGCAAGATCGGGGTTCGCAAGATCACGCGTTTCGACCCGGCCGAGTTCCCCTCGCAGATCGCCGCCGAAATCAATGATTTCGATCCGGCCGATTACCTTTCGGCAAAACGTCGCAAGTGGACCGACCGGTTCTCGCAGTTCGCAGTCGGCGCGGCGCGGCTCGCGCTCGATGATGCAGCGTTTTCGGTCAACGGCAATGGGAATGAAGTCAGCGTCTTCGTCGGCTCCGCACTAGGCGGCTTGGCATACGCGGATGAGCAATATCAAGTCTATCAGACGCATGGTTTGGCCGCGGTTCATCCGCTGCTCGCCATCTCGGTATTTGGTGGCGCTTCGACCAGCAACATTTCGCTTGAGTTCGGCTTGTGTGGCCACAACGTCGCAAATGCGAATTCGTGCGCTTCAGGAGCCGTTGCAATCGGACAGGCGTTCCAAGCGGTCGCACGTGGCGACGCGCGCGCTGCGCTTGCGGGAGGCGCCGAGGCACCACTCTCACCGTTGATCTACGGGGCGTTTACCGTCATCAACGCCATGTCGCGGCGGAACTCCGATCCGCCCGGCGCGAGCCGGCCGTTCGATCGCAATCGCGACGGCTTCGTAATGGCCGAAGGTGCCGGCATCTTCGTCCTTGAGCGGCTTGAAGATGCGATTCGGCGTGACGCCCGGATCTACGGCGAGATTGTCGGCTTCGGTCTTTCAAATGATGCGTATCACATGTCGGCGCCGCGGCCCGATGGCGTACAAGTCGCGCGCGCAATGCGCGAGGCGCTCGATCAGGCGGAGCTCGCGCCCGATGAAGTTGAAGCGATCAACGCGCACGGCTCTTCGACGCCGCTTGGCGATCGCACCGAATCGATCGCGTACCAGCATGCGTTCGGCTCTGCCGCAGCCCAAATCCCGATCAGTGCGACGAAAGGCCAGCATGGACACGCCTTGGGCGCGACCGGCGCCTGGGAAGTCGGCATTGCGCTGCTTAGCATGGAGCACGGCATCATTCCCGCGACCGCGAACTTGAAAGAAACCGAAGATGACTGCGCGATTCGACCGAGCGCGCAAGAGACCGAATGCCGTCCGCGAGTCGTGCTTTCGAACTCATCGGGTTTCGGCGGTATCAATGCCGCACTGGCGATTCGCGACTTTCAGAGTTGAGGTGGCCAAGAAATACTGGTCCGGTAGGGTCACCAAAGAAAGCAACGCGCTTGATTTAGAGTCGGACGTCTTCAACCAGCGCAGCGCCCGAAAGATTGCCGAATCGCTTAAACGTTCGGCCGAGCACAGTCGCCGTCGAAAGGCCGGGCCGTTCGGGTCGGCGATGTCGATGCTGAGCTTCTACATCAATCGGGCGGGAAAGAATCTGCCGGATAGCCGCGTTCGCACGTTGGAGCGGGCGAAGGATGAGTTGCGTAAGCTGTACGGGCGTCCGGTTTCGAAGCGACACCGGCTTAAAGGTTCGGCTCGTTCCAAGAAGCGAACGAAATAAGGGGTGGATATCACCGCATTTCTCGATCGCTTTTTCGCAATTGCGCCGTGGGTGCTCTTTGCTGCGATCGTGCTGTCCGTCTATTTCGCGTCGCGCGGCAGCCGCGGAGGCGTTCGCGTTCCGATCGCACAGACGTTTTCATGCACTCAATGCGGTCACCGTGGAAAACGCGAGCACATGGTTCCGATTTCGCGGGAGGGCTCGATCGTTTGGTACTGCCCTCGCTGCGCCGCACGTCTCTAGCGCGCTACCAAGTTTTCAATCGCGTCCCGGTTAAAGCGACTCAACGTATGCCGCAACGTCGCGCACGTCTTTTATGCTCAGCGGGCTTGGATATAACTTTGGCATTGGCGGCTGCGGATTCTTGATCCAGGCGATCGCCTGCGCGAAGTTCTTCCGCGCACTTTCGTTCTTGAGCGAAGGCCCAACGCCGCCCGTCGCGTTGGCGCCATGGCAGGACGAGCAGTTCTGCATGAAAATCGTTCTGCCGTGCGCTGCATCCCCGCCGGCAGTTTGCTTCATCCCGCCCGCGCTCGCTGAAGCGTTTGGCGGGCCCGTGCTTGTGGATGTCGCGGGCTTGTTACCCGAGCAAGCGCTCAAGATAGTTATGCCGCAGGCGGCAAAGAAGAGCAGTGTTAAAGATTTTGCCATGCGCTAAACCTGTTCGACTGAAGTAATCTCGGGCACGTCGGCAGTGACCGTCTGCTCGATCGCCATTTTCAACGTCGCATTTGCCATCGCGCAGCCGCCGCAGGCGCCGAGCATCTGCACGAATGCCACGCCGCCTTCAACCTTGATCAGCCAGACCTCGCCGCCATCCATTTGAATTCCCGGCCGGACTTTATCGAGCGCTGCGTTGACGCGTTCTTCAACAGTTGTCGTTACTGCCCGTACCTCTGCATCAGGTCGTGAATGCGCGACGCCATGGTCAAAGCATCATCCCACTTGCGCTGCCACATGTTCCGGCCGAAGATCAAGCCGACGCACCCGGCTTCCATCGCGATCTGCGCTTTGTGCATCGTATCTTCGTCGCCCATCTTGCTGCCGCCCGAAACCAGAACGAGCGAATGCCCCGCCGACTTGACGACCTTTGCCAATCCCTCTTCATCGGAAAGGTGCAGCGTGTTATACGGCTTGGGCAACCTGTCGGCAGTCGCGTCGTCCCACTTTGGAACGTTCAGCTTGATGATGTCGGCGCCCACTTCGCAGGCAACGCGGGCGGCGTAATCGACCGCGTATAGCGAATCGATTCCGCCTTTATCTTTGATTGCCGCGCCGCGAGGATACGCCCAAATGATCAGCGGCATCCCGTGTTTCTCACACTCGCGCCGCACTTCATTACATTGCGCGATATCAACGTCTTGGGAGGGGCTGCCAACATACAGCGTGTAACCGACGCCGTCCGCGCCGATGCGCACCGCATCTTCGACGGATGACGTCAACGAGCTAAAGGCATCATCGTCGCCCGGAATGTTCGTCTTGCCGTTGACCTTGAGGACGAGCGGAACTTTGCCGGCGTATTTCGTCAGGTATTTCTCGGCGAGACCGATATGCATCGCGACGCCGGAGAAATTTCCCTCGACGGCGAGCCGAAATATCCAGTCGGTATCGATCGAGTCCGGGTTGGCGAAAAAATCGACCGGGCCGTGCTCTAGCCCTTGATCGATCGGTAACATCATCAGCGTACCGTTAGCAGGTCCATGCTCGTACATCAGGCGGTGCAAACGAACTCGCTTCCCCATCGAAAGATTCAGATCGTCAAATGTCGGACGGCGAACCGGCGTCAAAAGCATGCTCTCATCGCTCCCTCTTGTCTTAACACATCTTGGTTATGGACCGTGTCATACTGAGCCTGTCGAAGTGCGAGCCTGTTTTAAATTGCGACGGCGTAGCCCAACGCGCCGCACGCGACGGTGACGGCAAA
>JAFARW010000153.1 GCA_019245275.1 Vulcanimicrobiota bacterium | reverse complement strand
CGCGACCGCCCTGCTGTTATGACGCTGCGATATGAGTTATGGAAAGAAGCGGGAGCTCGCGGGGGCGAGACGCTGAGCGATCTCGTCTCGCGTAACGGCGTAGCCGGTACTATGGTGGCTTCGCTGCACGGCATTGAACGCGCCGCTTTCGTTGCCGACAGCCGGCTTACGGAGGCGATCGACGATGCGGTCGCAGCGGTTGAGAAGCAGCTCGAGTGATGCAAACTAAACCGCAGCAGCTCCTGGCCGCGCTGCGCGAGACGATCGTCGGGCAAGAACCCGTAACGCAAGCGCTGGTCCTCGGGTTGATCGCCGGCGGTCACGTGCTGCTCGAGGGTCCACCGGGTCTTGCAAAGACATTGGCTTGTCGTGCTCTAGCCGCCGCGCTCGACGGGCGATTCAAGCGCATCCAATTCACGCCCGATCTGTTGCCGAGCGACATCGTCGGGACTCGCATATTCGATCAACGGCAGGCCGAGTTCACGACGAGCTTTGGACCGATCTTTGCGAACGTCGTGCTCGCTGACGAGATCAATCGCGCGCCGGCCAAAGTACAATCAGCCTTGCTCGAAGCGATGCAGGAGCATCAAGTGACGATCGGTCCGCACACGCATCCGTTGCCGGACCCATTCATCGTCATGGCAACGATGAACCCGCTCGATGCCGATGGCACGTACGCGTTGCCGCTCGCACAGATGGATCGCTTCTTGCTCAAGGTCAACGTTGGCTACCCGAGCGCGCAAGAAGAGCGGGTGATCCTCGAGCGATTTGCGATCGCGAACACTCCATTGCAGTCCGGCGCGGCAACGCTTGCGGATGTTTTGGCGTGGCGCGAGCGGGCCCGCGAAATCTACCTTGACGAGAAGCTGAAGGCATATATTGTCGAGTTGGTGGGTGCAACGCGCAATGCTGCGCAGCGGAACGCCGACGGAGAGCCGGTGATTGACCGGGGCGCAAGTCCCAGAGCAACGCTCGCACTCGCGTTTCTCTCTCGCGCGAAGGCGCTGCTGGAAGCGCGCGATTATGTTTTGCCCGATGACGTTCGTTCGATCGCGCCGCTCGTGCTGCGGCACCGCCTCGGCCTGAACTACCGCGTGTTGACGGAGAACTTGGATCCCGAGGCGATTCTCTCGTCGCTCATCGAGGGAGTGCCGGCGCCGTGAAGAGCGGTTTGCGTCGCGCGCTGCTGCTTGGCCGCCGCCGCCCTCGTTTGAGCGGGGCCGGCTCGCCGACGGCGATCCGCGGCGACGGGTATGAATTCGTGGAACTGCGAGAATATGTGGCCGGGGACGATCCGCGTCGAATCGATTGGGCTGCCACGGCACGCGCCGGCGCATTGCAGACACGCGTCGTGCTCGAGGATGTGGCTTTGACGTTGGCAGCAATTGTCGACCATTCCGAGTCGATGCGTTTGGGAAGGCGTCGCGCGCTCACAATCGCGGCGCAAGAAGCGATTCAAACGTGGTATTCGGCCGCAGAAACGGATGACCGCTGCATTCGAATTACCGGTCGCGGTGTGTATGCGCCGCCGGGATTGCGCGGTCCGCGAAGCGCGCTCGTCTGCTCCAACGTCGAGGGCGAAGAGCCGTTCGTGTTGCGCGATGTTCTTGAAGCTGCGCGCTGCGCGCTCCCATTGGGCAGCGCGCTCCTCGTCATCAGTGATTTCTTCGAGCTTACCAATGACTTCAACGCGCTGTTGCATCGCCTGCCGCAGCGCTACGACTGCACGGTGCTGATCGCACGCGACCCCTGGTTTAACGATCTGCCGCTGCGCGGCTTCGTCACAATGCAGGATGCGGAGAAGAAGGCGCAGTGTCGTGTTTTCGTCGGCGCGCACGAACGCGACCGATATTTGCGAGCAGTTCGCGAGCGCGAAGGGGCGCTCCGCCGCCGATTCGAGAATGCGGGCTGGCGAACGGGCATTCTCCGGGAAGAAGACGGTGAAGGTTCGCTGCTCGCGGCGTTCGGAATCCCGAGTACGATCGCATGATCGATTTCAGTCGCCCGATTGTTCTCTTGGCGGCGCTCGCATTAACCGCACTCTGCTTTTTTGCGTATCGCGCGCTGAATGGCCGGCGTGCGACAAATGTTCTTGCGTATACGAATATCGATTTCTTCGTGCGCGCGACGCAGCCGCGAAGTTGGCCGCAGATTGCTTTGGTTGGCGCATTCACGCTTGCTGCGGCGTTGCTCTGGGGCGCGCTCGCCGGCCCTCACCTCACGGCGGCTTTGCCCGCAAAGGACGCAATCGTTATCGTTTGCATCGACACGTCCGGCTCGATGTCATCGACCGACGTGCAACCGACACGATGGGACGCCGCCCGCAATGCGACGCGCGCCTTTATCGAACGGCTGCCGAGCGGAACGAAGGTTGGTGTGATCACGTTTTCCTCGAATGCGAACCTCATTCAAGCACCGACGGCGGATCGCGACGCAGCCCGCGCGGCGCTCGATCGCGTCCCTGCGGCTGGCGGTGCAACCGCGATCGGCGATGCATTAACGCTCGCATCGCAAGAACTGCCGGCCAGCGGACATCGTGCGGTCGTGCTGATGACCGACGGCGTGAACAACCGAGGCGAAGATCCACTTCAGGCCGCGAATGCGCTTGCCGCGCGCCACGTTCCGATCTATACAGTCGGGATCGGGACGAATGATAGCGGGATGCTGATCCCTGGAACGGCAGAGCCGGCGCAGCTCGATGAAGATGCATTGCGCGCGATCGCCCAGGCGGCCGGCGGCGCGTATGCTAGGGTGTCGGACGCAGAGGGGTTGAAAACCGCGCTTGCGCATCTGGGCTCGAGCACAACATTTGAACGCCGGCGAATCGACGCATCGCTGCCGTTCGCACTTGGAGGCGGCGTGCTGCTTCTTGCAACAATTTTGACGTCGCTGGCCGCCGGACGCTTTCCATGATGTGGGAACCGTTCACCGAAGCGGCGCGCCGCGTGATCGTACTCGCTCAGGAAGCCGCGCAAAAATATGGTGGTCGGTCTCTCGATACGCAGCACATTCTACTCGGCCTGCTCGAAATCGATGAAGGGCCGCTGCTCCCGCTATTCGAGGCGCGTGACCTTTCAGTTGATTCATACCGCGAAAAGCTGGCGCGCGAAAAGACCGATTCTAAAGAGCCGGCCGGCACCGAAGAGTTTGTCTTTACGCCGGATGCGAAGCGCCTGATCGAGGCCGCGTTCGAGCGCGCTCGCGACTGGGGCACGAATTATATCGGGCCGGAACATCTCGTCGCCGCAATCGAACGTCTCCCGGAGAGCAACGCCGCGAAGTATCTGCGCGAGCTCGGATTCGATTTAGCGGAAGTCGGTAGTGCGATGCGCGTTCAAGGATTAGCGGCTCGTACCACTCCGTTGCGAAGCCATATGCACGAACATCGAATGTCGCAACTTCCGCACCTCAGTGAAGAGAACGTCGGCTTAGACCCAATCGAAACGCTTCAACGATGGCTCCTGGATGCTGGATCGGCGCGCGAGACCGAACCGGCAGCGATGGCGCTTTCAACCGTGGATGAGCATGGACAATCTTCATCGCGCATGGTGCTGTTGCGCGGATTCGATGAGCGCGGGCTGATCTTCTTCACGCACTATCTGAGTCGCAAAGGCGCGGAGCTTTCGCGCAACAATCGCGCCGCGCTGCTCTTCTGGTGGGGCGGGTTGCGACGTCAAGTGCGCATCGAAGGCACCGTCGAGCCGATCAGCGATGAGGAGTCCGACGCCTACTTTGCATCGCGCCCGCGCGAACACCAACTCTCGGCCTGGGCGTCGGAGCAAAGCGAACCACTGGAATCGCGCTCCGCTCTTGAAGCACGATTCGAAGATTATCGCGCGCGATTCGAAGGCGAAACGGTTCCGCGCCCACATTCGTGGGGCGGTTATCGGCTGCAACCGCAGCGCGTCGAATTCTGGCAAGGGCGTGACAACCGTTTGCACGACCGTTTAGAGTTCACCAAGTCGGGCACGAGCTGGCGTTTGCAACGGCTAAGTCCGTAAACAACACAAGCGAGTATCGCCCAGCCAATTTACTCCCACTGTGGCTCTACGTTAGGCGGGAAGGGAAAACATCAAAAACCTGTGGCCTTGGCTTGTGACGGAGCGATGGTTTCCCCGCGGGTGTATGGAGCGAGCTCTTCCATTCATCGAAGATTTCGCGGAATCAAGCGCACGTCAGGGAGCGTCCCGCGG
>JAFARW010000053.1 GCA_019245275.1 Vulcanimicrobiota bacterium | reverse complement strand
GCATGGTGCCTTTCGGCGGTTTCGATATGCCACTCCAATATGCGAGCATCCTCAAAGAGCATGATGCGGTTCGCAATCGCGCCGGTCTCTTCGATCTCTCGCATATGGGTCAATTCGTGCTCCGTGGTCCGGGCGTCGCCGAGTGGGCGGATCGTCTGACTATCAACAACGTGGCCACGATGAAACCATATCAAGCCCGCTACAACGTCTTCTGCAACGAACAAGGCGGCGCGCATGACGACGTGATCTTCTACCGCTTGCCGGACTACTGGTTGCTGATCGTCAACGCGGCAAATGCGCAGAAGATGTGGGCGCATCTGCAAGAGCATCTTCCGGTCCGCGGCGTCACACTGGAAAGCCGCCATGGTACAAACGCGCTGATCGCGATGCAGGGTCCGAAATCGGCTGAGATGTTGCGCGGCGTCGTCGATCCTGACATCAGCGAGTTAAAGTATTACTTCTGTCTCGAAGGCACGGTCTACGAGAAACCCGCGATCGTTGCGCGTACCGGTTATACCGGCGAAGATGGTTTCGAGCTCTTTGTCGACGGCGCCGATGCGCCCGAAATTTGGAAACGTCTGCTCGAGGAGAAGAAATCCGGCGGTCTCGAGCCTGCGGGCCTGGGAGCGCGGGACGTATTGCGTCTTGAAGCGGGAATGCCGCTTTATGGCCACGAGCTGACCGAAGAGATCGGACCGCTGGCAGCCGGCCTGACGTGGGCGGTCAAACTTTCCAAACCCGAGTTCATCGGCCGCAGCGCGCTCGAACGGCAGAAAGCTGAGGATACGTATCCGAGAATTGCCGGCCTGATTTTGGAAGGCCGGGCGCCGGCGCGCGAGGGGTATGCGGTCTTCGATAAAGATCGGCCGGTTGGGCAAGTGCGTAGCGGCTCGATTGCACCTTCCGTCGGGAATAAGAACATCGCAACGGCGCTTGCCGAGAAAGATGCTGCAACCATCGGTACGACATTGCAGGTCGAAATCCGCGGCACACGCAACGCGGCTCAGGTCGTCGCGATGCCATTCTATAAACGAGGGAGCACGTAGTGGCGCAACCGCCGGATCTGCTTTACAGCCGCGAACATGAATGGGTGCGAATCGATAGTGATACCGCTACGATTGGCATCACCGACTACGCGCAGAGTTCGCTCGGCGATATAGTCTACGTCGAATTGCCGAAAGTCGGAACCCAAGTTGCGCAGTTTTCAAATACCGGTGTGATCGAGTCGGTGAAAGCCGTCTCCGATCTGTACACACCGCTGAGCGGCGAAGTGACTGAAGTAAACGAAGCGCTCGAGAACGATCCGGCTCTCGTCAATCGAGAGCCGTTCGCCGGCGGGTGGCTGTTCAAACTTCAGGTGAAAGATTCAAAGCAGTCCGAAAATCTTCTATCGCCTGATAGTTACGAAGAGCTGATAGCCGAAGCTCAGTAAGCCGATGCCGTACCTTCCCCACACGAAGCGCGACATCGCGCAGATGCTCGACGCCATCGGCGTTGCCTCGATCGACGAACTGGTGCGCGTGCCGGCGGCGGTCGCCTTGCGCGCGAAGCCCGAGATCGTGGCAGCTCTGCCCGAGTCAGAAATCGTACGCCGCTTCGAGGAATTTGCGGGCAGCGATCGCGCCACAACGATGGCCTCGTTCTTGGGTGCGGGCGCGTACCGCCATTACTGCCCGCCCGCGATCATGGCGCTCGCGATGCGCGGCGAGTTTCTGACTTCGTACACGCCCTATCAGGCGGAGGTTTCTCAAGGCTACCTTCAGGCGATCTACGAGTGGCAAACGTACATCTGCCTGCTAACGGGTTTGGACATTGCGGACGCGTCCGTCTACGACGGCGCAACTGCCCTTGCTGAAGGCGCGATCATGGCGCTTGCAGCGACGAACCGCAAGAAAATCTTAGTATCGCGCGCCGTGCACCCAAACTACCGCGCGGTTTTGAAGACGTATTGCGACGGGCTCGATGTCGCGATCGATGAAGTTCCGCTGTTGCCGGGTGGGATGACGGATCCCCAAGCGCTGCGCGACGCGCTTTCGCGTGGATCCTATGCGGCGGTCGCGCTGCAATCTCCGAACTTTTTCGGGATCGTTGAGACCGTTCCGGAAGATGTGCGCGACGCATTCAAACGAAGCGGGACGGTCCCGATTGCCGTCGTTGCGGAAGCCCTCGCGCTGGCGGCGTTTCCGACGCCGGCGTCGTGGGGCGCGCAGATCTGCGTCGGCGAAGCGCAATCATTCGGCGTTGCGCTGGCGTATGGCGGCCCATACGTCGGCTTCATCGCTTGCACTAGCGACCATCTGCGTCGAATTCCAGGGCGTCTCGTCGGTCGGACCGTCGATCGTAATGGAAAGGAAGCGTATGTGCTGACGCTGCAAGCGCGCGAGCAGCACATTCGTCGCGAGCGCGCCACGTCAAACATCTGCACGAATCAAGCTCACTGCGCATTGATCGCGACGATCTATTTGGCGCTAATGGGCGCAAGCGGGCTGCGCAACTGCGCAGCGCAGAACGTCAAGCGGGCGCACGAGCTTGTGAAGAGAGTGAGCGCAATTCCGGGATGCCGATTGCAATTCGAGGCGCCATTTTTTAACGAGTTCGTCTTAAACGTCGGATCGAGCGCCGCCGATGTGCTCAAGGCGTTGCAAAAGCGTGGGATATTGGGAGGCCTTGATCTCGGGCGCTTCTACCACGAGATGAGCGACTGCATTTTGATGACCGCGACCGAGATGACAACGTCAAAAGATATCGATGCGCTGTGCGCTGCTCTGCAAGAGGTGGTTCGTGTACCAGCCTCGCTCTGAGCGCATCCCCCTGATATTCGAGCAGGGGCAGCCCGGCCGCGCCAACCGGTACCTCCCGTCTGACGCTCAACTTAGCGACTATCTGCCGGCCGAAAATCTACGCGCAGAGCTTCCGTTGCCCGAGTCAACTGAACTCGATGTCGTTCGCCATTACACGCGCCTCTCGCAACGCACGTTCGGGATCGACACAGGTTTCTATCCGCTCGGCTCGTGCACGATGAAATACAATCCGCGCGTCAACGATGCGGTCGCTAACCTTCCGGGTCTGCGCGATCTCCATCCGTTTGCGCCCGACGAACTCTCGCAGGGCGCGCTGCGAATAATGTACGAGCTCGAGCGCAGCTTAGCGTCGCTGTTCGGCATGGCCGCCTTTTCGTTGAACCCTGCTGCCGGCGCACACGCTGAATTAGCGGCGCTCTTGATCGCCAAGAAATACTTCTCGGACCGTGGTGAACTTAATCGGCAGACGGTGATCGTGCCCGACACGGCACACGGAACGAATCCCGCATCAGCTTCAATGGCCGGCTTCAGAGTCGTATCGCTTAAAAGCGATGAGCGAGGAAGGGTCGGTGTTGACACTCTGCGCGCAGTACTTGGCGACGATACGGCCGTTTGTATGATGACGAATCCGAACACGCTTGGGCTTTTCGAAGATCATATCGCTGAGATTGCGAGAGCGGTCCACGATGCAGGCGGCCTAATGTATTACGACGGCGCCAATGCGAATGCGTTGATGGGCATCGCACGCCCGGGTGACATGGGCTTCGATCTGATGCATTTGAACCTGCATAAGACGTTCACGATTCCGCACGGCGGAGGCGGCGCGGGGGCGGGACCATTGGGAGTCGCCGAGCACCTCGTCGAGTATCTGCCGACGCCGGTCGTCCGCGCGATCGCGAAGGACGGCTCAACAGCAAATGAAGACAGCCGCACGTATTGGCTCGACTTCGATGTGCCGAAGTCGATCGGCCCGATGCGCTCGTTCTGGTCGAATTTTGCGCACATTGTGCGTGCGCTCGCTTATCTCTATGCGAACGGGCTCGAAGGCCTGACCGACGTTTCGCGGCTGGCTGTGCTCAACGCGAACTACGTGCGCGTTAAGGTGGCGCCGTTTCTGGAGACGCCGTACCCTGAAATCTGTCAGCACGAATTCGTCGCTTCAGCGCAGGAACTGAAAAAGCAAAGCGGTGTTCGCGCGGTCGATATCGCAAAGGCGTTGCTCGATCGCGGATTCCATGCGCCGACGATGTACTTTCCCTTGATCGTTCCCGAGTGCTTGATGATCGAGCCGACCGAAACGGAATCGAAGGAGACGCTGGATCAATTCATTGCGGCGCTGGAAGATGTGGTCGCGACCGCCAAGCGCGATCCGCAACAGATACTCGACGCGCCGCAGCGCACGGTCGTTGCGCGCGTCGACGAAACGCGCGCCGCGCGTCAGCCGGACCTGCGGTGGCGAGCGCCCGCAGGTGTTACTTAGCAGGCAAGCGACCGTAAGCCTCCCCGCCCAGCGCTTCTTGGTGCGCTTCGTTATAATAGAAGTAGTCGGAGGCGCCTCGTTCGGGGCGCTTTTCAAGTCCTTAAGGGCGGAAGAATGCGGATCAAATACGAGACCTCGGCCGGCGGGCTGGTGCTTCGCCGCAATGATTCCATCTATGAAGCGTTGCTGATCGGTCGTGGCGCGCCCCGGATTTGGTCGTTACCAAAAGGCCACGTCGAATCGCGCGAATCGCACGAACAAGCCGCACTGCGCGAAGTTCGCGAGGAGACCGGTTGCTGGGCTGACCTGATCGCCAAGCTTTCCGACATTTCGTATTGGTTCTACCTGAACCGGACCAAACACAAGAAGGCCGTGACGTTCTACCTGATGCGCTACCTTTCAGGCGATACCGCGAACCATGATCACGAAGTCGACGAAGCGCGCTGGTTCGACATTCACACCGCAAAGAAAGCGCTCAAATACGTAAACGAGAAGCGCCTTGTCGATCTGGCGCTGGATTATCTGGATGCCGAGCCGGCGGCCTTCGGCGATTTGCCGACCGTCGCTCAGACCGCCGAGCAACTGACGAGTTGAGCGAGGGCCGCGAGGCACTCGCAACCCCAGCCGTAGACGGCGAACACGCCTATCGTGTCTCGCTGCCGGTCTTTGAGGGGCCGCTCGATCTCCTGTTGCATCTCGTCAAAGAGCAACAACTCGACATTGCCACCGTGCCGCTTGCAAGTCTCGCCGAGCAGTATCTCGACTACGTGCACCGGATGGAGCAGCTCGACGTTGAAATCGCCGCGGATTATCTCGTAATCGCGGCCACGCTCGTCTTCTTAAAATCGAAGTCTTTGCTGCCGCCGGTTCCCGCCGAGTTCCTCGATGAGGAAGCCGAGACGCCGGAACAAGTCGAGGAGCGACTGCGAGCGCGGTTGATCGTCTACTCGAAGTTCCGCGATATCGGCGAGCAGTTGCGCACTCGCCAGCTCGAAAGCGCCGCATTCCACTACCGGGAAGGCGCCGACCCCGCAAGCGATCTGACGCAACGCTATCGCATCGATTCGCAGCGCTTGGGGCGCGCGCTGATCTTCGCGCTACGTAACGCGCGGCCGGAACACCGCACGATCGCAAGAGAGCGCCTCTCGCTGCTCGCTCAGATGGACTTCATCATGCAGCGCATCCGTCAGTCGGGCGAAGTACTGTTCTCCGAACTGTGCCGCGATCTCGGACGCGAATCGATCATCGTCACTTTCTTAGCGATTCTCGAGTTGATTCGCCGGCGGCGCGTTAACTTCGAACAACCCGAAGCCTTCGACGACATCCGGCTCTTTCGCATGACCGCACCGCACGCCGCTTGAACTCGAATCTGCAGCGCACGATTGAGGCGTTGCTCTTTGTTGCGAATGAAGCGCTCTCGATCAAGGAGCTCGCTAAGCTAGCGCACGCGAGCGAAATTGATGTTGCGGCCGCGTTGCAGCAGGTCGAAGCGGACTTCGCGGAACGCGGAATCGTCTTGCGCGAGATCGCCGGCGGCTATCGTTTCGCGACTGCGCCTCCGGCGCGCGAGGCCGTGGAAGCGTATCTCCTTCCGCCCAAGACTTCACTATCTTCGCCGGCGCTCGAAACGGTAGCGATCATCGCCTACTCGCAGCCAGTGACGCGGAGCGAAATCGAAGCGATTCGCGGCGTCTCCGCGGACAGCGTTATATCAACCTTGCTCGATCGGAATCTGATCGTGGAAGCGGGACGCAAAGACGTCGTCGGCCGGCCGCTGCTCTATAAGACGACGCCGGAGTTTTTGGAATCGTTCGGTTTGCGTTCGCTCGACGATTTGCCGCCATTGGAACTTGAACCGGGCGCACCGCTCGAACTCGATCTCTTGACTGCAGGTATCGCCGCAAAGCTCGACACCGCACTGTCAGGGTGACACGGAGATGCGGCTAGGGATACACGTCCATGTGCGGGGCGGATATGTCGCTGCGATCGAGCACGCGGCTCGAATCGGCGCGCAAGCAGTGCAGATCTTCAGCTCGACTCCACGCTCTTATCGCGTCGCTCCGCCCGATGAGCAGGCACTAACAAACTTCCGCCAACTTCGCGACGACGCCGGCATCGCGCCGACAATCATTCACAGTTCGTATTTAATCAATTTGGCAAGCGAAGATCCGAAGATCGTCGCCGGATCGCTGCGGCTGCTGCAGCACGACCTCAACGTTGCCGCTGCCGGAGGGATTCGCTATGTCAACACACATCTCGGCTCTTACGGAAGCCGCGCGCGCACCGAAGGCTTCTCAGCCGCATGTACGGCGCTGCAACGCGTTCTCGAAGAGATTCCGCGCGATGTTTTCCTCTTAATGGAGAACTCAGCCGGTGCAGGACAATTGTGTGGTGGAACGCTCGAGGAACTCGGGCGTTTTATCCACGGCGTCGACCATCCGCAATTGGGGGTGTGTTTAGATACGGCGCATGCGTGGGCTGCGGGCTATGAGATCAACTCACAGCGTGGCGTCGACGATTTTCTTTACGAGGCCGCGGAGCAGATCGGTCTCGACCGGCTCCATCTCTTTCATCTGAATGACACGCAGGTGGAGCTCGGCGCCAACCGCGATCGTCATTGGCACATTGCCGAGGGCAACATCGGCTTCGCCGGGTTCCGCGCTTTGGCGGCGCGGCCCGAACTGAAAGATAAGACCGGAATCCTTGAGACGCCGGGCGATGTTGCAGATGATGAACGCAACATGCGTATGATCCAAATGATTTTCAGCGGCGCTTCACCATGATCGCGCATTTCGACGTTGACGCTTTCTACGCGAGCGTCGCGGTACGCGATGATCCGAGGCTACGCGGAAAGCCAATCGCCGTCGCCGGCAGCAGCCGGCGCGCAGTCGTTTTGACGGCGTCATACGAGGCGCGGCCATTTGGCGTTCACTCGGCGATGCCGCTCTATCGCGCGTTGCAAGCGTGTCCGGGTCTCGTCGTCGTGCGGCCCGACTATACAAAGTATCGCGATGCCTCACGTCAGATTTTCGAAATCTTCGGTCAGAATGGAGGTGCGGTTGAAGGGCTTTCGTTTGATGAAGCCTTCGTCGATCTCGGTGATTGCGCTGCAGATGAAGGCGGCCGCATTGCGGAGTCAATCCGGCAAGAAGTGCGCAACAACGTCGGCCTAACTGTAAGCGCCGGTGTTTCAACCGCCAAGATGGTTTCGAAGATCGCATCCGATCTATGCAAGCCCGACGGCATCCGCGTTGTTCCAGCCGGTGAGGAAGCGGCGTTCTTGGCGCCTCTACCGGTGCGTCGGCTTTGGGGAATTGGACCGAAGACGGTTCCGCGTTTGAACGCGCGCGGCATCGAGACGATCGGCCAGCTAGCTACGCTCAATGACGATCAAGCTCGCGCGCTTTTCGGATCGTGGGGGCTTGAATTACGCGAACTCGCCCTAGGCCACGATACGCGACACGTTGAGTCGGGACGCGAAACGAAATCGATTTCGACCGAAGAGACATTCGAGTTTGATGTGGTCGAGGAAGGGGAGTTGTTGCGCGTCTTGCGTGAGCAAGCACGCGAGCTCGCGCAGAGTCTCGAACGTGAAGGTCTTGTCGCGGCGACGATCGGCATCAAGGTCAAACGTGCCGACTTCAGCGTGATTGGGCGCCAAACACATTTAGAAGCGCCCGCGCGTGATGAAGCGCGAATCTTTGAAGCGAGCTCGCATTGTTTGCGCCGCGCGGACCTTAACGGTACGCCCGTGCGTCTACTTGGAACGCGGTGTGCGACGCTCTTGACGGAGGAGCCGCGCCAAACCGATCTATTCGGCTAAGCGTTCGGCACCGAAGGCCAACAAAGAGGTTGAAACCGCGTCGCGAGAAGCTCATTTTTGTGCTTCGTCTCTTTGCTATTATTATGATCGCGTCGATCTGGACACCCACAGCGAGCTGTGCTGCGGTTCGAAAATCCGCCATTGCATGCTACCAGACCGCCGAAGATTTATATAACGTTGCCACAACCAACATCCGCTCTAATCCTATTCGAGCGTCACGTTCTGCGGAAAACTCAGCGAATATGGTGCTCGCGTGCCCACCCCCAACAAGTCTGCAGTTGCGCTTTAGCGTTAACCCTCCGAGGCTTGTAGCGGGGAGCCGATTAATTTTGGCTGCGGAAATCGCACACGAGGCTGGCGAGCGTAGTAGGCCACGACAATTGTTGAAGCGAGCCCTAAACTTATTGCAAAATGTAAGGCCCCAGGATTTGCAATCGGGCATGAAGGGTGCTCCCGCGGAAGAGATTGCTATCGCGCGCAATGCGCTGGCTGGGAGATGGACAAACTACTACTAGATTTCGCCCGGCATGTCAGATGTGGTCCGTTGACCAGACTGCGTCGGTGGCGGAATCCCCGGACGCAACTTCAACGAAATGGCGTGCACGCGCACTTAGGGGCGCCATCATCAGAATTGCATCCGTCCGTTTGCGCGTGCGGTATCTGTGCAGCGGCGCGATTGCTGAAGACGGCGGTAGCCATCCGCTGATGCGGCGGAGATCGCCGGCTGCATTTCGGAGCAGCGGTGCGACGGCCGCTCTTCCTGCGCTACCATTCCAGCCGAGTTCGTCCAGCATGAATACATCCTTCAGCGGTTGGCGCTGCCCGATCACATAAGCGATCACGCGTCGTTTTGCGCGAACCGCTAACGCGACCATCTGTGCGGTTCGGTTTTCTGCGCGCTGACGAACCCGCACACGGATCCAATCCCAGACGGCGGCAGAGCGCTCGATTCTCCAGCGTTCGGCCGATTCTAGGGCGCGAAAGCAGCGCGCAACGTCGCGCCAATCCGAATCTTCGATGCGTCCCGAGCGTACTCGATCCGTCGGGAGTGAGTCGCTTGCCATCGTGAACGTGTGAGACGGGCACTCCTGGAAGCCTAACGCTGCGTAGAATGCGGGATGAATGTCCGAAAAGAGATACCCCAAATCGAGCCGACGTTGACGTGCCTCATCCATCAAAAGCGCGAGCATCGTCGTTGCGTACCCCTGACCGCGCAGCGCTTGGGGCGTAAAGACCGCGCCGAAACCGACTGCCCTCAGGCGTTTTCCATTAAAGTCGATCGTGCGCTCGTAACGCTTGCACGAAGCGAGCCAATCATTGTCCTCAAACAATCCGACGGTGCGGTAGTTGCGCCGCCCATAACTTGAGCGCGCAAGTTCATTGGTCTGCCGAACGTACGTCTGCAGGTCCCGCTGTCCCGCCCACAGTGAAGCCGTCACCGGCAAAACGGCGCCGGCGTACTTTTCGATCGGAATCGTGCGCAGACGCACGCGTTAAGAAGTTGCCGAACGCATTAAGTCAGTGCGAATGGATGCCTGTGGAACCCCGGCCGCTTGCAGTTCATTCAAAAACTCCGGTGTCGTCGCCCCTCGTGTGGCTCTTCCGCTTGCCGTCACGAGCGTCGAGCGGCGGGCGCGACGAAGCGCGTAAGCAAATGCGCGCCGCTCTTCCTTATTATAGCGGTCGCGCGTTTTCTTCTGGAACATGTAATAGGTGAATTTTGCCGTGCGCGCGGCTTGCACATCACCGACGTTCTCTTTGGCGATCATGCCGAGGCTTGGACTGAAGAGGAATGCGTCGGGAACGTACCAGCGTGGAAAAGACCCGGCTCGCACGTTGCCGATGATCACGTGGTCGAATTCTCTCCCGACCACCGCACCGGTGCTCAGCACCTTTATTGCGCCATCTTCGCGCTCTTCTTCGCAACTCTCAAGCGTGCTCTCCGCACGCAGCAACGCGTAATCCAAGAATTCCGCTAAGCTTGCCGACGGATATCGGACAGCATAGTCATCGATGCGCCGTAAGAGCCGCTGAATGTTGCGCTGCTGACTTTTCGCGCGGGCCGACTGCGGGTTGCCACGAGCCGCCAGTCCTTCGGCAAATATCTTGCGGGTTAAATCCGGCAGCGAGAGCGACTCCAGGTCGTGCAGCCACTGCTCGCGCAACGCACGAAATTCACGCACGCGCTCGCGCGCGGGGGGCGAAAGCGCGTCATCCTGATCGCCGCGAACGACGTTCCACCCTAAGCGAAGCTTGCGCCGGAGGTCGGGTTGCCGCTCGGCTTCCGGCGGCACTTCGTCCGCAGCGAAGAGGGCTGTCTGCGGAGTTCCGGGCTCCGTGCAAAGCGCGATAAGCGTTGCATCCGAGAGGTTGAAGGCCGGTCCGCTCAGCGTGCGCAGCAGCCACTCGTGCGCGAACGGATTGTTCACGTTCCAAAGCAACGCTAATGCGTCGACGACGTCGGGCACCGTGAAGATGTTGAGGTCGCCCGCGACTTGGACGTCGATGCCCTTTGCGAGCAGCGCCGCTTCGTATTCGAAGACGTTGGCAACCGAGCGAAATATCAGGGCAATATCGCGGGCGGCTACGGAACGCAGCAGTTCGTTGACATGCGCTGCGATGAATTGTGCTTCGTCAGCTTTGGTTGGACCGCGGTAGATCGCTATCGAGCCGCGTTGCGCCGGCAGCGGGCGTGAATCGGGCGCCGCGCTCACGTGCCTTGCCGCTCGTTCGATCGCGGCTGCACAGCGGTACTGCGTCGTCAGTTCGAAGCGCTCGCCCCTCAGCGTGAAGACGCGGTCCGGCCGAGCGCCGGCGAAGAGGCCGAGCGTCGATTCGCGATCCCCGCAAAGCGTAACACCCTGGAGTGTGTCTCCGCGGAGGGCCTGCAAGAAGGCGATCTCGCTCCACTTCAGCTCCTGCGCGTCGTCGATCAACAGCGAATCTTCTTGGGCCGTCGGCGGCACGGCTTTTAAGCGACGCGTCGCCTCGGCAATCGCATCCGCGGCGGTCAACACACGCTTTTTTGCAAGCAGCTCGAGATACGCTTGGTAGAGCTTATGCAAAACCTTCGCTAGATCGACCTCACGACGGTGTTGCCGCTGGAGTTCGGCGCGATCGACTTGCAGCGATCCACGATATGCGTCCTTGGTGTAATAGAGAAGATCCGGATGTGCGAGGTTAGGCGGCTGCGCGTAGAAACTCGTTGCGCCTTTAAGCGATATCTCGAGAAATTGGTCGGGCTCGATGCACGACTCGCGCAACCGCTGAATCAGCCGGAACGCATTTTCCAAGAAATGCTGCGGCGCGCGCAAGCCTGCAAGTTCCGGATCGATCTCCGCTTCGATCACTTCGGCCCACTCGAGCGCAAAAAGCGGCTCGGCGGCTTGTTCGAAGATGATCGACGCCTCGATGTCGTCGATCAACTCAAATGGCGAGTCGCGTTCGCCAGTCGAGCGAAGAAAATCCAGCGCCAGCGCTTCGATGCCCGCGAGGTCCGACGATGCGGCGGCGGAGAGCAAGGTGCCATCGATCCGCTGCGCGCGGGCCGCAAGCGTTTGCGTCTTCCCGCTGCCGGCCGGACCGCAGATGATCGTCAACGGCTGAGGCGGAGCCTCAACGGCGGCTTGCTGAACCGGATCGAGCTCGCGACTCATCGCGCGAACGGATTTTCAAGCGGGTACGGACGCCCAATGCAGGCGATCTCGTATGCGCAGTAAGTGCACGCCGCAGCATCCTTCGTTTCCGCAAAATACTCCAGCGCGCCGGCGCTCACTTCACGACAGAGCTCGATCATTCGCGCGCGCGCACGCTCCAGTTCTTCAATCGAGATCCGTCCGTGCGTGCTTTTCGAGCGAGAGGCATCGATGGAAAGCGGCACGACTTCCAGCGAGAGCGGCATAACTTCGCCGAGCGCGTCTTTGAGCGGAACCAGCGCCAACCGCGCCACGCGATCGCCTTCGGCGGTACGTGCCCAATAGTAGAACGGCAGTTGGAATTCTTTGAACTGGCGGACGCGTTCGCGATACTCCTCAGCCGTGGCAGCGATCTTGCCGGTCTTATAGTCAATGACGCTGATCGCCGCGCTTGCGTCGTCCCGGTCGAGGCGATCGATGTAGCCGATAAATGAGAATCCTTCCAGATCGAGTTGGACTTCGAGTTCGCAACCGATGACGGTGAATGGCGCAGCTTTAGCCTGCGCGCAAAGCCACTCCACGTACCGCACTGCGGTTCGCAGCGCACGGCGCCGCTGAAGCTCGAACTCGATCTGCGTTTCAAACTTCCCGCGATGGTGGTCGAAAGATGAAGTGAGATAGCCTTGCAATTTGCTGCGCAGTGTTTGCAACGGCACATCGCCCGGGTGCGCAAACTCTTTGTGAAGCGCCTCAAGCGCGTCATGGAAGATGATGCCATACCACGACGCGGAGGAGCCTTCGTCTTCGATCGCACCGCAGAGGTATCGGTAGAACCATTTTCGGCGGCATTCGGCAAGCATGTTGAGGGAAGACGCGCTGAAATGCGATGGTACGGCGGTAATGGCCACGGATGGTTCTGGCGGTACCGCCGCCCGGAATGTAAGCGGATGAGTTGCATCGGTTGAACCTGTTGTCGTAGCGCTATCTTCTGGGAGGCCGAAGATGCGACGCGACGCCTGATCGTCCGCGTCGGCACGAAGCTCTGGTAAGCGATTCATGAACTTCGTGACGGCTTCGCGGTCGCTCGAACTCAACACGACGCGCCCACTTGCGATCGCGTCTTCGAGCTTTTCATTCGGTGCAGCCACGGTCAGAACGGCGGCGGCGACGTCTTGAGCGACGCCGGAAAAAACGGAGCGAAACATGCGGCGCGCGGCGAGGTCGGAGCCGGTCATGCGATACGCCTGCGCCGCCTCAACAAACGCTTGCAGCTCTGACGGTGGCCGACTCACGCTAACTTCCTTTCTTAAAATAAACCGCGCAACGAACCTGCAGGTGAAAACGCCTACCCGGCGCTATACGCGAGGTGCATGCGTCGCGTTATCGTCGGCATCACCGGAGCAAGTGGAAGCATCTACGGCTACGCGCTATTGCGTGCACTGCGCGACTGCCGCGACGTCGAGACGCATCTCGTGCTCAGCGCTCAGTCGGTCCGGACGATCGAACTAGAAACCGATAAGAAGCGCAAGGACTTCGAATCGCTGGCGGACGTAGCGCACGATGATGGCGATCTTGCGGCGCCGATTTCGAGCGGATCCTTCGTGACCGACGGAATGATCGTCATGCCGTGCTCGATCAAAAGCGCTTCAGCGGTCGCGCATTCTTTCAACACAAATTTGCTCGTAAGAGCTGCCGATGTTTGCTTAAAGGAGAAACGTAAGCTCGTGCTCGGCGTGCGCGAAACGCCCCTCCACCTCGGCCACCTCCGGACGCTCGTCCAGTTGGCGGAGATCGGCGCAGTCATTTTGCCGTTAGTGCCCGCGATGTATGCGAAACCGAAGACGATCGACGATATGGTTGCTCAGACGATCGGCAAAGCGCTCGACCTGCTCGGAATCGAGCACGCGGTTTCTAAACGGTGGAGCGGACCGACCTCCGAATAAGGCGCTCTGCCAGCGCGACGTCGCTAGCGCGGTCGACGTTGACCGCCATCTCCGGATGAGAACACGGCACGGCCCGAACTGTTGCTCCGAGCGCTCGTGAAGCACGATCTTCAGCCTCGGCAATGCTGAGGCGATGGAACGCGAATTTCAGCAGGGTATCGGGGCCAAAGAGCAGCGCCAGATGCATCGGGTTCTTGCGTGCAGCGCCCAAGCGTTCGATGAACCGTGCGAGTGATGTGAAAACGCGAGGCTTAACCGCCACGAA
>JAFARW010000002.1 GCA_019245275.1 Vulcanimicrobiota bacterium | reverse complement strand
GCGATCCACTGCGGATCGAGCGCATGAAGCAAGCGGTACCGCCGCAGTACCGCGCGCCGCAGCTCGGCGAATTGCCGCAGATCTTGACTCTGGATTTTGCCGTCGTCCGCGAATCCGATGGGACGCCCGCGCCCCGGTTGATCGAGCTGCAAGGTTTTCCGTCACTCATAGCCTTCGAGGTGATGCAGCGCGACGCGTGGATCGAGGCGATCGCATCGATCCCCGGCCTGGACCGCGAGTGGTCGTCGTGGTATTCGGGACTCGATCGCAGCGATTTCCTAAAACTCGCGCGGCGGGTGATCTTAGGAAACCATGCGCCCGAGCAAGTTGTGCTCATGGATTTGGATCCTCCGACGCAAAAGACCGCGGTCGACTTTACCGCAACGAAGACGTTCTTCGATGTGGATGCGATTTGCCCAACCGATGTGATCAAACGTGGTCGGCGATTGTATCGAAAAGCCGGCGACGGCAAGCGCGAAGCGCTGATCGAGCGCATCTACAATCGGGTGATCATGGACGAGGTTGAGCGCAAGAATGTGGTGCTGCCGTTCGATTTGCGCGATGAGCTCGACGTCGAATGGGCTCCGCATCCGGATTGGTTCTTCATCTGGTCGAAGCAATCGCTGCCTTTTTTGGAGCATCCAGCCGTGCCCAAGACGACCTTCCTATCGCAGTTGCGCGAAATCCCAGCCGATCTAACGACTGGCTACGTTCTGAAACCGCTGTTCTCGTTTGCGGGCGGCGGTGTGAATGTTGCTCCCACGGCGGACGATCTCAAGCAGATTCCCGACGATCAACGCTCGAGTTGGTGCCTCCAAGAGAAGGTTGAGTACGCGCCTCTCCTGCTGACGACGGAAGACGGCGAAGCGAAGGTTGAGCTGCGAATGATGTTTCTGCGCCCGGATGACGCAAAGACGCTGCAACCGGCGGAAAACCTCTGCCGTCTGTCGCGCGGCGCGATGTTCGGCGTCGACTTTAACAGAGAGCTAGGATGGGTCGGCTCGACGATCGGTATGTGGCCGGCGGAAGAAGTCGTGTAGCCCTTCGACAGGCTCAGGGTGACAGCGTCTGCGAACTTAATTAGAGCCGGGCGATTAGCTCAGTTGGGAGAGCGCCTCGTTTACACCGAGGATGTCGGCGGTTCGAGTCCGTCATCGCCCATATTTAAGAAGAAAGCCATGATAAGAAGATGCTCGATCAAAAAAGCCATCTGATCCGCGAATCGGCGGACGGCGTCGTCACAGTTACTATGAATCGGCCGGAAAAGCGCAACGCGCTTTCACTCGAGTTAATGGGAGAGCTTACGGATGCGTTCCGAGAGGTTGGCGCTGATCGCGAAAATCGTGTCGTCATCCTACGCGGCGAGGGTCGCGCTTTCAGCGCAGGCCATGATTTGCGCGAGATGCTTAACCGAAGTCCCGAAGATTATCAGAGAATCTTCGACGTCTGCATCCAGCTGATGGACACGATTCAAGCGATCCCGCAACCGGTGATCGCAGAAGTTGCGGGCATCGCGACCGCCGCCGGCTGTCAACTCGTCGCGACGTGCGATCTTGCCGTCGCCGCCGACGAAGCGCGATTTGCGACGGCCGGCGTAAAGGTAGGCCTCTTCTGCGCAACGCCGATGGTAGCGCTAACGCGCGCCGTTGGACGGAAGCGCGCGATGGAGATGCTGCTGATCGGCGATGAGATCGACGCAAAGACCGCGTGCGATTGCGGATTAGTCAATTACGTCGTTCCTCGAAGCGAGCTTTCCGCGAAGACACATGAACTCGCGAAGAGGATCGCTGCGTTGAGTGGATTCGTTATTGGGCTTGGGAAGGCGGCGTTTTATGCGGCCGACCGCGATCAGGCAAAAGCGTACGAGCACGCAAAGGCAATCATGGTTCGCAATGCGCTGGCAGACGACGGTCAAGAAGGCATGTCCGCCTTCGTTGAAAAGCGGCCCGCGCGATGGAAGCAGTAGCCGCTGCTCTTTGGGCCGGCGTCAAGACGTCGGCCGGATTTTTCTGGGATAGCCTCTTCGGTCTGATCTTCGGCTTCCTGATCTCGGCGATCGTTCAAGTCGTGGCGACGCCGCGCGATATGGAACGGTGGCTGGGGCCAAATCTGCGCGGTGTTGCGAGTGGCACGCTCTTCGGCATTATCGCGTCGGCATGTTCTTACGGTGCTGCGGCCGCAGCACGCGGTTTTTACCAGCGCGGCGCCGACGTCCGGTCCGTCTTCGCGTTCTTGATCAGCTCGACGAACATGAACGTCGCGATCGTGATCCTCTTCTGGACGCTGCTCGGATGGAAGTTCGCCTTCGCGGAGTTCTTCGGCGGTGCAATCATTATCACAATCGTGGTGCTCGGATTATCGTTATGGTTTTCTCCGGGTCGCCAAGCTTCGCTTCGCGCCGCAACGCTTGGCGGTGACGACGAACACTGTCACCACCACGGGGCCGGTAACGAGCCGGCTTCGCGGACTTTGACCTCTGCCGCCACCTGGACTGCAATTTGGCGAACGCTGCTCGCCGATGTCGCGATGCTGCGCAACGAATTGATCGTCGGATACTTGATTGCGGGATTCGCAGCCGCCCTCATTCCGCCGCAGTGGCTGAGCAGCGCGCTCAGCGCGGTGCGCTCGCTGCCGCTCGTCGGTTACCCGCTGCTGCTGCTCGTGGGCTTGTTTCTTGCCGTGATCACATTCGTCTGCTCGATGGGTAACGTACCGATTGCGCGCTTTCTGGCACTTGCCGGTATTCCGCTCGGCGCGAATACAACGTTCATCTACGGTGACTTGCTGATACCGCCGTTGCTCTCGATCTATCGCAAATCGTTCCCGCGCGAAATCGTCGTCGCTTTTATCGGTCTCTTCGTTGTGGGCGCATTGATTGCGGGCGCCGTGATGGATCTGATCATCGGCCGCGGTTTCGGCGGGTTTTCGATGGGATCGATGGCGCAAGGCGACCGCTTCACCCTCTACAGCAATCTGGCCGCGATTGCGGCTTTTGTCGCGCTGTGGGTTGTGGCGCAGCGGCGCGGCGGGCCTTCCGGCATCTCCGACGAAACTGCGCGCTGAAATGCAGCGCACCGGAACGCGAATTGCCGCGTTCATTCTTTTGATAGGGCTCCTTGCGTCGCTTTTCGTCGCGTTCGAACGCGCGCGCATCGAACAAGCGACGCGTCGTGTCGAAATCGCGATGGACTACAATGACTTCCTAACCCTCGCGAGATCATACAACTATCGGCCCGAGGCGTTCTTGGTTGCACTGCGGCGCGCCGGGCTCACCTCGCTCGCGCTGCAAGAAGAACTGGGCTCCAGCATCGGCACCGATAAAAATGCGTACGTCGCATCGGGCGTCGCGCTGCTGTCGACAGCGCGGCTTTCTTCAATCTCCGATCCGACGTTGAGTGCGCTCGTGCATAATCACCGAATAGCGCAGGATGAAGTCTACCTGCTCGTTTACGACCGCCCGACCTTCGAGCGCTACATGCAGGAGCTGCCGCTGCATTTCACGCCCGGCAGTCTGCGTCTGCTCCACGCGTCTGCTCCATGGGTCATCGCAATTCGCACGCAGCTTGATTACTTCGGCAGCGTCGGCCTCGGGATCCCGACGAGCCAGTTGCAACTTGCGCATCGCTTGAACTTCTTGGTAATCCCGCGCTTCCAGAATGACGAACGTCTGGAGGCGCCGCAAATCGCGGCGCTGTTTGACACGCTGCGCCGGCAAGCGCGTATTTCAACGGTTGTCTTTTTCGGGTTGCGCAATCAGGTCATCGGTTTCCCCGACCATCTCAGAGATACGGCCGACGTCATGAAAGCGCGCAACCTGACGTTTGGATCGATCGAAACGTACGATCCAAATCAAATTCAAAAAGGCAACGACGAGCTTGCGAAATTGATACCGGGACGGACCGTTCGCGTGCAAGCCATCGCCAAGCTCGAGCAGGATAAGCTCAGTTTCGATGACATCGTCGCGCGCTATCTGCTCGGCGCCCGCGAGCGAAACATTCGGGTCGTCTACCTGCGACCGTTTGCACACCAATATGGACCGCTCTCGATCGAGAAGACGAACGTCGAACTCGTGCGCCAAATCGCAGATGGCTTGCGGGCGCGCGGCTTTACGTTAGGGCGTGCGTCGCCGGTCCCGCTCTATCGTGGAAATAACCGAGTCGTCGTCGGAATCGCAGCGCTGAGCGTCCCATCAATTTTCGTCCTGTTGCTCTTTGCGCTGCGGTTCTATCGGCTATGGCTCGCGATCGCCGCGTACGCATTGACGATAATCATCTACGCCGGCGGTCTGCTCTCGCATCACGATATCCTCGGTCGCTCGATTATCGCGCTGGCGGGAGCGCTGCTTTTTGCTGCGGCAGCCGTATGGGTCTACGGTGGCGCATTTACCGAGCCTCCCGCGCAATCGACCGGCGCGCAAGTCGTGCGCGGCTTGTATTGGACTGCACTTGCAACGGGGGTGGCACTGCTAGGTGCGCTCGTCGTCGTCGGCCTGATGAGCTCGCCCCTCGTGATGGAAGAGATCGAGCGTTTTCGCGGTGTGAAAGCGCTGCTTGCCGTGCCGGCGCTTGTTGCGCTGCTGCTCTATCTCTTTACGGATCGCTTTGGCGCCCGAATTCAAAACCCGCGCGCAGCTTTTTCTACGCCCGTCGGCGTTGGCCAATTGATCTTAGGCTTTCTGATCCTGGTGGCGGCGGCGCTGGTGATCACGCGCAGCGGAAATCAAACTGATATTGCGCCGTCTTCATTCGAACTCTCGCTGCGCTCAGGCCTGACGTCTTTGCTGACCGTGCGGCCGCGATTCAAGGAATTTCTCGTCGGCTTTCCGCTGATGATGCTCGTGCCTGCACTTCTGCTTGCGCATCGGCGCGCGATCGGATGGCTGCTGGCGATCGGCATCGGCGTCGGAATCGGCGATATCATCGACACCTTCTCCCACTTGCACACGCCGCTCGTCGTATCGCTGCTGCGCGTCTTCAATGCGGCGATTATCGGATGCATCATCGGCGCGCTCGCGATCGTCATCTATCGAGCGCTTTTCGCCGCGCGCGAAGCCGTAAAGCGCCGTGCAGTTCCTGCTTAGCGGCTACTATGGCTTCGGCAACCTCGGCGACGAAGCGCTGGCACGGGTGATCGTTTCAGAGCTGCGGCGTAGATACCCGTATGCCGGCGTCGACATTCTTTCGGCGCATCCCGAGTTGACTGCGCACGAACTTGGCGTGCGGTCAACTCCGCGAGCGCAGTTCGGCGCGGTGCGTGAAGCGATCGGCCGTGCGGATGTCGTCCTCTCAGGCGGTGGCGGCCTGCTGCAGAATGCGACTAGCCTGCGCAGCCTGCTGTACTACGCGGGCATCCTGCGCGCCGCAAATAAGGCGCGACGCAAGTCGATGATCTTTGCGCAGTCGATTGGGCCGCTCGACTTCTTCGGAAAGAGGGTCGTGCAGCAGTGGTGCAAGGGGACGAGTCGCGCAACCGTGCGCGATGAACGCTCGAAGCAGCTGCTTTCGTCCTTGGTCCATGATTTGCCGATCGAGCGGACCGCCGATCCAGTATTCCTGTACGACGATGAGGCGACGATCGATCTTACTGCCCATGGCGTCGATACCAGCGCGCCGCTCGTCCTGGTCGCCGTGCGCAAATCGCCCGGCTTTCAAAACGCGGCTCGCGCGATCGCACGTGCGGTTGATCGGTTGGCGAACGTGCACCACGCTCATGTCGCTTTCTTACCACTCGGTGGATTGGAAGATGCACAGTCCGCGACGACGCTCATTCGCAAGTGCAAATCGAGCCCGGTCCTGTTGCCGCTGACGGACATCGGCACCGCCTGCGCGCTGATTCGCGGCGCTTTTGCGGTCATTGGAATGCGCTTGCACGCGCTGATTTTTGCGATCCGGTATGGTGTGCCGTTCCTCGCGGTCGCTTACGATCCGAAAGTCAGCGCGCTCTGCGATGATATCGCCTACCCGTTGCCGGCGCTTTGGCAAAGCGATGCGCCGCGGTCGTTCGTAGAGCGCGACGTCGATGCGCTCGTCGATCGATTGTGGAACGAGCGTGAAACGCTGGCGACTTCGGTGCGTTCGCACGCACAGGAGATGCGGCGCTTGGCGGAACGCAACTTCGAAGTGCTGGACGAGCTTGTCCGCGCCTAAGGACGAACGCGACTATCGCGACACGCTGAATCTGCCGCAGACGGCGTTTCCGATGCGCGCCGATCTGCCCAAGCGCGAGCCGCACCGCGTGCGGTGGTGGCGAGAGCACGATACGTACGGGCGGCGCTTAGCGCACAACGCCGAGAATGCGCCATGGATCCTGCACGACGGCCCACCGTATGCGAACGGCGAGTTGCACATGGGACACTTTTTGAACATGGTGCTCAAGGATATCTTCGTCAAGATCGCGTTGCTTGAGGGCCGGTGGGCGAAGTTCGTACCGGGCTGGGACATGCACGGGCTGCCAATCGAGCTCGAGACGCTCCGCCATCTCGCGATCGAAGATTTTCACGAGATCGATCCCATCGAGCTGCGTGCGCGCTGCAAAGAGCGAGCGTTGCATTGGCTCGACGTACAGCGCACTTCACGCCTGCGCATGGGTTGTTTCGGGGAGTTCGATCATCCATATCGCACGATCGATCCGGAGTACGAAGCGACGATTGTCGAGGCGCTGGCCGAGCTCGCCGCGCAAAATCAGATCTATAAGGGCTTGCGTTCCACGTTGTGGTGCATTCACGATGAAACGGCACTGGCCGAAGCGGAGATCGAATACGCGATGCGTGTCTCGCCCTCGATTTACGTGCGTTTTTTCGCGGACGCGCAACAGCGCAAAGAGCTGCTCGAACGCTTTGGCAATCCGAATGTTGACGAAAAACCGCTTTCCGTTCTGATCTGGACGACGACCCCCTGGACTTTGCCGGGCAATGCGGCGATCGCGCTTCGTCCCGACGCGGAATATAGTCTCGCCGAAAGCGGTTCGGAACTCGTTATCGCGGCCTCGTCACGATTGAACGAGGTAGAGGCGCAGTTCGGCGGCATCAAATTGCGCACGCTAGCGACGAGGGGCGGGAAGGATCTCGATGATGCAGCCGTGCGCCATCCGCTGCTCGATCGTGATTCGCAGATCGTTCTTGCCGATTATGTGGACTTAGAAACCGGGACGGGAGCAGTGCACACGGCGCCCGGCCACGGTGCCGACGACTTCGAAACCGGACTCAAATACAATCTGCCGATCATCATGCCGGTCGACGCGCGCGGCCACTTTACCGCGGAAGGTGGGGCGTATGCCGGCATGCAGGTCTTCGATGCAAACGTGCGCATCATCGCGGACCTGCGCGAGCGCGGCGCGCTCGTTTCGGCAGCCGAATTCACGCACTCGTATCCGCATTGCTGGCGTTGTCACAATCCCGTGATCTTCCGCGCCACGGCGCAGTGGTTCATCGCCATGGATCAAAACCGCTTACGAGCGCGTACGCTCAGCGCAGTTCCCGATGTCGGCTGGACGCCAACATGGGGTCAAGCCCGCATCACGCAAATGATCGAAAACCACCCCGAGTGGTGCATCTCACGCCAGCGGATGTGGGGAACGCCGATTCCCGCGGTCGTCTGCTTGGAATGCGACGAATCGATTCTCTCGCCGGACGTCGCTCGATTGGCGGCGGAACGCTTTCGCGCTAGCGGTGCCGATGCATGGTATCGCGACGACGTCAAAACATTTCTGCCGGCCGATTTTGCATGCCCGCATTGCAAATCAACGCGATTCGAAAAAGAGAAGAACATCGTCGACATCTGGTTCGAATCCGGTGTGACACATTTGGCAGTACTCGGACGCGACGGAATGCCGTGGCCATCCGATGTCGTCGTTGAAGGCGGCGATCAGTATCGTGGCTGGTTCCGTAGCTCTCTCGTGACTGCGATTGCGATCAAGCATGCGCCGCCCTATAAACACGTGATCAAAAACGGGTGGGTCAATGACGCGGAGGGGCACGCGATGTCCAAGTCACTCGGTAACTACATCGCGGCGGACGATGCGATCGAGAAATTCGGGGCCGACGTCCTACGGTTGTGGGCGGCTTCAGTCGAGTACGTCGATGATGTTCGTTTCGGCAGTGGGCTGATCGAACAAGTCGGACGCGTTTACCGCAACATCCGATATCGCGTGCGCTTTTTACTCTCGGTGCTGAGCGATTTTCTACCGGAGATGGCCGTGCCGCGCAGCCGGATGCACCTCTTCGATCGCGCCGCCTGCTGCGTCGCGGATGCGTGGTACGAGCGAGTGAGAGAGCAATATGGCCTGTTCAATCTGCACGACGCCTACCTCTCGATCCTCGCATTCGAAGGCGAGGATCTTTCGAGTTTCTATCTCGATGCGCTCAAGGATCCGCTCTACACCGAGCTGCCCGATTCAGCGCGCCGGCGCAGCGCGCAAAGCGCGCTCTGGTACATCTTAGGACTCTTCTTGCGGGTGCTTGCGCCGTTGCTTTCTTTTACAGCGGAGGAAGCATGGCAATTTGTGCCCGCGCCGCTGCGCGGCGATTTCGAGAGCGTATTCGATCTCGAGCCTCCGAAGATCGGAACGCCGGATCAGGAAATGTTGAATGTCTGGCGGGCGGTTCGCGCAATGCGATCGCAAGTCGCTGCAAATGAAGGCGTCCGTGATTACGAAGCAAGCGCGATCGTGGAAGCCGGCGGGGCGATGTTCGACCACCTGCGTGAATACGGCGACGATCTGCGTGAGGCGCTCGTCGTTTCAGCGCTGGAATTAAAGAAGGTGGACGGCAAGGATGAAGCGCGGGTCGCGGCCCTTCGGCCCGCCGAGGGCGGTAAGTGTGCGCGCTGTTGGAAAGTTTTGATCCTCGGGACCGATCCGGATCATCCGACGCTCTGCGAGCACTGCGCGGAAATCGTCCGCGCGCTCGATAAGCGCGTGTCAGCGTGACAGTTTGGTGCCGGCAAGCGTTTCCTCTCGAAATTTTTCCCAGCGGCCATCGTTGATAGCGCCGCGCGCTTCCTCTAAGAGCGTGTTGAGCACGGCGACATTGTGATACGAAAGCAGCCGCCCGCCGAGCATCTCGTTCGCGCGGCTGAGATGTGAGAGGTAAGCGCGGGAAAACGTCTTGCAAACCGAACACGAGCAGGCGCGATCGAGCGGCGCGTAATCGTATCGATACTCCGCATTGCGGATGTTGAGTTCACCGGAGCGGCTTAGCGCGCGGCCGTTGCGGCCGCAGCGAGTCGGGTAGACGCAGTCGAAAAGATCGATGCCGCAATCGACCGCAACAACGACGTCAGCAACGGTGCCGACGCCCATCAGATAACGCGGCTTCTCTTCGGGCAGCAGTCCCGCGGAAAGCCGCGCGGTCTCGTACATTTGCGCGCGTGTCTCGCCGACCGACAGTCCGCCGATTGCATAACCATCGAAGTCGAGGGCAACGAGTTGCGCAGCGCTGCGTCTACGCAGATGCTCGTCTAAACCGCCTTGCTGAATGCCGAAAAGCGCCGTCTGCGGACGCTGCCGTGCCGCACGCGCTTTCTCTGCCCAGCGCGTCGTCAGGTCGACGGCGGATGCGAGCTCGGCGGTCGTGGCCGGCAGCTTTACGCAAACGTCCAACACCATCCCAACATCCACACCCAGCGCTTCCTCAAATGCGGTTATGCTTTCAGGCGTGAAACGGTGTGTGGTTCCGTCGAGGTGCGAGGCGAACGTGACGCCGTCGTCATCAATTTTCCTCAGCGCTTCTAAACTGAAGACTTGAAAGCCGCCACTATCCATCAGAATCGGTCCGTCCCACGCCATGAACGCGTGTAGGCCGCCGGCACGCACGATCACGTCGGCGCCGGGGCGCAGCCACAGATGATACGCGTTTCCAAGAACGATCTGCGTGCCGATCTCGCGCAGATCGGACGGCGTCAATGCTTTGACCGTCCCCGCAGTGCCGACCGGCATGAACGCCGGCGTCTCTACCGTGCCGTGCTCCATCTGCAAGGTTCCCCGACGCGCCGCGTGGTCGCGCGCTAGAACAGAAAAGTGGCTCACCGCAGGAGCTGCTTTGCGAGTCGATATTCCTCTGGCGGCGGCACTTCGAATTCCATCGCCTCGCGAGTGATCGGATGGCGGAAACGTAACCGCCATGCGTGTAGTGCTTGACCGGGCAATGCAAAGCGATGATCGGTGCGGCCGTATAGGGGATCGTTGATCAATGGATGGCCGAGGGCCGACATGTGGACGCGAATCTGGTGCGTCCGCCCGGTCTCCAAAGTGAATTGCA
>JAFARW010000120.1 GCA_019245275.1 Vulcanimicrobiota bacterium | reverse complement strand
ACAAAAAAGAGAATCAGCGTAATCGCCGATGGCTCAACGACAATCGTGCGGGGCTTTTTGCCAGGGCGCATTTTGCTGTGCCGGCCGCGCAGAATGCCGAACGGTATCCCGATCGCAAGCCCGATAGCCACGGCGAGCGCCGGGAGCCACAGCGTTCCGGGCGGCAGTTCAATTGCCGTGGCCCAAAACGAGACGCCGACCAGTACGAGCAAGATGATCGGCGTCAGCCAGATTCGCGAGATGCTCATCGTTTGCGGCCGCACGTTACGAAAGATCACCAGCGCCAGTATGGCGAGGATGATCAGGTAGGTCAGCGGCGACTGCTGCCCCAGTGTCACACTGAGCCTGTCGAAGTGTTACTTAATTTCGACTTTGGCGCCGACTTCTTCGAGTTTCTTTTTGATGGCCTCGGCTTCGTCTTTGGGAACGCCTTGCTTGATCGGCTTCGGAGCGCTTTCGACGAACGTCTTTGCTTCCGTCAGACCGAGACTCGTGATCTCGCGCACGGCTTTGATGACCTTGATCTTCTCAGCGCCGACTTCGGTCAGCACGGCATCGAACTCCGTCTTCTCAGCGGCGGGCGCAGCGCCACCGGCAGCAGCGCCACCGGCCGGCATCATCGCAACCGGGGCAGCGGCTGAGACGCCATACTTCTCTTCGAGCTGTTTGACGAGATCCGCCAGCTCCAAAACGGTCAGTTTATCAATCTGTTCAATCAGTTCGGGAAGGGCCATGGTAACGTGAACCTTTCTACTTAAGCAGCGCTGGCCGCGGCTTCTTTCTGCTCGCGGATCGCATGAAGAATGCGGACGAGTCCGCTTTGATTTCCGGCGAGGACGTTGACGAGACCGCGCAGCGGGCTCGCGATCGACCCGATCAACCGGCCGATCAACTCGATGCGCGGCGGTAACGCAGCCAGCGCGTTGACCTGCGCGACATCGACGATCTTGCCGTCCATGTATGCGGCCTTGATTTCGATCGGCTTGACCGCATCCGAGAACGTCTTGAGCGCTTTGGCCGGCGCAACCGGATCCTCGCCGGCGAAAACGATGCCGGTCGGGCCGGCTAGAAATGCCTCGAGTTGCCGAGCGAGCTCCTCGCCCGCTGCCAGCGCAAAAAGCGTGTTCTTGACGACCGCATACGAGTTGCCGTCTTTGCGCAGCTCGCCGCGCAAACGCGCGATGTCGCCGACGCTAAGGCCGCTGTAGTTTGTAAAGATCAGGTTGCTCGCTTGAGCGATGCGCTCTTTGAGCTCCCCGACGGCCGCTTCTTTCTTTGCAGTTGGCATTGTCGTCCCCACGAAAAATGAAAAGACGCTCCTCGTCCTCGAGAGCGCCATGAAAATCGCTTCGCTCGGATGCCGCTACTGTGTCACCCTGAGCTTGTCGAAGGGCCGCCGCCCTTTCATGCCATCCCTCGGTAGGCGCTTGCGCATTACCCCGCCTTCGCGGGACCTACGGTCTTCGGAGCCGTCGGCTATCATACCGAAAGCACGCCCATCGTGCAACCTTAGGACTAAAGTCTCATTAACGGCCTATTAGAGCAGGAAGGACCCGCAATTCTGAAAATTGGGGCGAAGTTACTCACTACCACTGCTAGGAGGCGTGGATGCACCGTAACCTCAAGACGTACCTTATCCTCGCGTTTGGGGCCGTGCTCGCAGCATGCAGCGGCAACACCGGCACCTCTCTCCCAACAAGCAATTCGAATAATGTGAATCCGGCTTCGAATACTGTGAATCCGGCGGCGCCGGTAACGGCCCCCAGCTACACGATGCGCGATCCGGATACCGGCACGGTTGCGCACATCATGCTGACGACACAAGCCGCAGGCGTCACGGGACATGGGCCCGGAGTCATTCCCGCGGCAGGCAGCAACATGGTCTGGCACGGCGGTCCCGTGCAGCATACTCCTCATATTTACATCGTGTACTGGGGATGGAAAGGCAGCGATCCGTCCGGCGTAGGGCCACGCATGCAATCGTTCTTCGGTGGCGTCGGCGGCAGCCAGTGGCTGAGCTCGCAAGCGCAGTACACCGACAGCTCGGGCCACGTCGGCAATCAGACTGGCATGCTCGTGAGCACCTGGTCGGATAACACGAATGCTCTACCCCGTCGAATCACTCAATCGGCGCTCGCCGGCGAAGCGGTACGCGCCGTTTCTCATTTCAGCGGCAGCTACTCCGTGTCGACGAACTACATCGTTGCGACCCCGCACGGCCACTCGCAATCCGGCTTCGGAACGCAGTGGTGCGCGTACCACAGCACGGCATCGTCCGGAAGCGGTACGGTCTCGTGGACGTATATGCCGTACATGCCGGACGCGGGTCAGAACTGCGGCGCGAATTCCGTCAATGGCGGCTCCGGTGGAACGCTTGACGGCGTAACGATCGTCGGCGGCCACGAACAAGCCGAGACGATGACCGATCCACAACTCAATGCCTGGTACGATAACAGCGGCGCGGAGACCGGCGACAAGTGCGCTTGGATGAATCTCCAAAACACGCCGTTCTCGACCGGCACGTTCCCGACGCAACCGCTTTGGAGCAACTCGTCGAGCAGCTGCGTCCAGTAAGACCTCTTAGCACCTAAAACGAAAGAGCCGGTAGAATTGCCGGCTCTTTCCTCTGTCACTCTCTTCCGATAACTCGAAGGAGGCCGCCTATGCACCGTCATCTCAGGACCGTGGTCCTTATTGCTTTTGGAGCGATACTCGCCGCTTGCAGCGGCAACTCCAGCACCGGGCTCCCGAGCAACCCCTCGAATTCCGCAAGCACGTCGAGTGCGACGCAGCTGGCGTCACCAAGCTATACAATTCGCGATCCGGAAACCGGCACGCTCGCACACATCATGCTGACGAAAGACGTCGCGAACAGCACTCCTGGCCATGCGGCTGGAGTGGTCCCGCAAGCCGGCCTCAACATGGTCTGGCACGGCGGCCCCGTGCAACAGACACCGCATATCTATATCGTGTATTGGGGATGGACTAGCGATCCGACCGGCGTTTTCCCTCGCATGCAAAAGTTCTTCAACGGCGTTGGCGGCAGCCAATGGCTGAGCTCGCAAGCGCAATACACCGACAGCACCGGTCACGTCGGCAACCAGCCGAACATGCTCGTCAAAGCATGGGGCGACTTAACGAATAAGCTCCCGGTTGTAATCACCCAATCGGCGCTGGCGGCTGAGGCCGTACGCGCCGTTTCTCATTTTGCCGGCAGCTACTCGGTCTCAACGAACTACATCATCGCAACGCCGCATCTTCATTCACAAGCCGGTTTTGGAGTGCAGTGGTGCGCGTATCACAGCACGACATCTTCCCCCAGCGGCACGGTCTCGTGGACGTACATGCCATACATGACGGACGCCGGTTCCAGCTGCGGTGAACATTCAGTCAACAGCGGCTCGGGCGGCGTGCTGGACGGCGTGACGATCGTCGGCGGACACGAACAAGCCGAGACGATGACCGATCCGCAACTCGACGCCTGGTACGATAACAAAGGCGAGGAGACCGGCGATAAATGTGCCTGGACAGGGCTTCAGAACACACCGTTCGGAGCTTGGGGCACGTTCCCAACGCAACCACTCTGGAGCAACTCTGCAAACAGCTGCGCTTAGTAACGTTCATTAGCCCCTTCGACAATCTCAGGGTGACAAAAAAAGAAAGAGCCGGCAAATCGCCGGCTCTTTTCTTTCCGCTTTAAACGTGGGCTTTGATTTTGTTTGGATCGACGCGAACGCCCGGACCCATTGTGCTCGTCAGCGTGATGCTCTTTAAGTAAGTGCCTTTGGCCGCGGGCGGCTTCGCGCGGACGATTGCATCCAGCAGCGTCGCGACGTTTTCCGCTAACTGCGCATCCTCAAAGGCCGCCTTGCCGACGATCGTGTGCACGATGCCGGTCTTATCGAGCCGATACTCGACCTTGCCCGCCTTGATATCCCGCACTGCTTGAGAGATGTTCGGCGAAACCGTGCCTGCCTTCGGATTCGGCATCTTCTGCGCGAGAATGCGGCCGAGTTGCGAGCCGACCGCGCCCATCATGTCGGGCGTTGCGACGGCGACGTCGAAATCCGCGAAGCCGCCTTTGACTTTGTCGATTAGATCCTGTTCGCCGACGAAGTCCGCCCCGGCGGCCTCAGCCGCCTTAGCGTTGTCGCCCTTTGCGAATGCAATGACGCGAACCGTCCGTCCGGTGCCATGCGGCAAGTTCACCGTGCCCCGAACATTTTGATCGCTCTTCTTCGGATCCACGCCTAGGCGGACGTGCGCTTCGATCGTCTCATTGAACTTCGCATTCGCATTGCGTTTGACGATCGCGACCGCTTCCGCCGGATCGAAGAGCTTCTCGCGATCGAAGGCTTCGGTTAACTTTTTAAAACGCTTGCCGTGTACGCGAGCCATTACGCGACCTCCACGCCCATCGAGCGCGCCGTGCCGGCGATGATCCGCTTGGCCATCTCGATGTCGTTCGCGTTGAGGTCGGGCATCTTGATCTTGGCAATCTCCTCGAGTTGAGCTTGCGTGATCTTGCCGACTTTGTTGCGATTGGGCTCGGCCGATCCGGATTCGATCTTGAGCGCCTGTTTAATCAAAAATGAAGCCGGCGGCGTCTTCGTGATGAACGTAAACGTACGATCTTCATAGACGGTAATCTCAACCGGAATGATCATGCCGGCTTGGCTCTGCGTGCGCTCGTTGTACTGCTTGCAGAAATCCATGATGTTCAAGCTGTACGGTCCGAGCGCCGGTCCAATCGGCGGCGCCGGCGTCGCTTTGCCGGCCCGAATTTGTAGGCCGATCTTGCCTACGACTTTCTTTGCCATCCTATCGTCCTTTCAAGACTCCCCCAGTTTACGGCCGCACGGCTCGGGGTACTGCCGTGGCGGGAACAACTTATGACTTGTATGCGCCGCTTTTAGGATTCTTTTTCGACTTCTTCGTCTTCCGGCACGTCAGTTTCCGGCGATTCGTCCGAACCATCCGGCGCCGGCTTGCCCGGCATAACGCTGAACCTGATCGAGTGTCTTCTCATATTCGTTACACCTTTTCGATTTGGTAGAACTCGAGTTCCACGGGCGTTTCGCGCCCGAAGATCGAGATCAGCGCGCGCACTTTTTCCTTCTCCGGCGCAATCTCGTCGATCAAGCCGGTGAAGTCGAAGAACGGCCCCGACGTTACCTTGACGCGATCGCCCTTCTTGAAGTCGATCTTGAGCTTCGGCGTCTCAATTCCCATCTGCTTGAGAATCGTCTTCACTTCTTTTTCTTGCAGCGGAATCGGCTTCTCGCCGCTTCCCGGACTGCCGACGAATCCCGTGACGCCCGACGTGTTGCGCACGACGTACCAAGACGAGTCGTCCATGTCCATCTCGACGAGGACGTAACCCGGAAAGACTTTCTTGGGCGTGATCTTGCGCTTGCCGTCTTTGAACTCGACTTCATCTTCCATCGGCACCAGCACCCGGAAGATCTTGTCCTGCATGTTCATCGAGTGGATGCGCCGCTCGAGATTCGCTTTGACCTTATTTTCGTAGCCCGAGTACGTGTGAACGACGTACCATTTCTTACGCGAATCCTTGGCCTTGGGCCGCGGCGGCTCGACGACAGGCGACTCGCCTTCAAAGAAATCTTCAGCCGGCGCGGCAGGCGCTTCGACTTCAGCTTCGATCGTCGCTTGCGGTTCTTCGTCGACTTCGGCAGGTGCGGGCTCTTCAACCGCCGCGGTCAACGTATGACCGGGCAGCGCGGAGTCAACGCCTTCGATAAATTGTTCTTGCTCTTGTTCGCTCACGTACTCATACCGGATGAATCAATTGGAAAAGCTGCCCAAACAGCCAGTCGACGGTAAAGGTGAAGAGTCCGATGCCGATCACGAGCGCAATCGTCAAAATCGTCGCCGAGATCCACTCTTCGTTCGACGGCCACGTAACGCGGCGCAGCTCCAAATAGACGCTTCGCACAAACTCGCGTACGTTAACGGCGCTCGGCCGCCGATTCGTGGCCACCATCGGACGATTAACGGCGGGTCGATTGTTGCCGCCGCGCGCGCTGGTGCCGCCGGCGGGGCGCTTGATCACGAAAGAAATGTCTCCGAAAAGCTGGCAGGGCGGACAGGACTCGAACCTGCAACCGACGGTTTTGGAGACCGCAACTCTACCAATTGAGCTACCGCCCTAACTGTCACCTGGTTTCCCGGTGGGCGTAGTGCTTGCGGCAAAAGCGGCAGTACTTGCTCAGCTCAAGCCGCCCGGTCGTCTTCTGCTTGTTCTTCTGCGTGTTATAGTTGCGGCGTTTGCAATTCGTGCACGCCATCACGACCATCACGCGGTTCTCTTTCTTTGCCATAACATTAAAGAAACGGACCCGCGGTCCGTTTGAACGGACCCAATCTTACCACAAGGCCCCCAGGCGGGCAACAGGCCAAAAGAAAGGCCGCCCGGAGGCGGCC
>JAFARW010000024.1 GCA_019245275.1 Vulcanimicrobiota bacterium | reverse complement strand
TTCGGAGCGCGTGAAGAGCTCTACGATGCGACTTGGTATCCGGCTGCGTATGCAGCTGCAGCCGCTTGGGAGCCGGTCACCCAGCGGCCATCGCGTTTCTGCGCGAGCTACGGGGAACTAACCTTCGGCGATCGACACGCTTGCGCGCCGTTTCTTTCCTTCGCGCGTCTCGACAAAGATTTTGACGCTCGTTTCCCGCTTGATCCGCCCGCACCGAAAACGCTATGGCAATCCGACTGGCGCGTGCCGTACTTCGCTCAGCGGACACACCTTACGCCCGAGTTGCAAGCAGAGTTTGGGCAAACGATAGAAGCTTTGAGGCAGCAAGTTGACGCCTTGCCGCAACGGCGCGCCGCGCACGAAGTTAATGCGATGCGGCTCGCGGCACTGCGCTACTCGATCTTGCTCGCGCTTCTTCGGCGCGAAAAGCCGGGTCCGCCGCTCGTGCGAGATGCAGAAGAGCTGCACCTTGCCGAGTGGCATTATGAGAATCGTCCTTTGAGCGCGACTGACATGGTCACGAAGCCCTACGAATCGTGGTTGCCGCCGTTGCAAAACGCAGCTACCAGCTTCGCGTTACCGCAAACCGCTGATGCTTCGGCCAATTCAGACAGCCGAGCGATCGCCGCTGCATTGGCGGCTGCCGATCCGAGGACGGCAAGTGCCGGCTTCTTGTTTGAAGATCCGGTGCAGTACATCGCTGCGTCAAATGGTCTCGATCCTGGAACTGCCGCCGCGTTAAGAGAGCGCGTGGATAAGTTTCTCCACGCCCATGGCGGCATCGACGTACAATCCGCAGGTTGGTATTTAGGTGCAGAGATTCACAAGGCCATGCTTCCGTATATCATCAAGCACGCGTACCAGCTTTTGTTAGCGGTGACTAAGGACTCCAACCCTCGCGACATTAAACTCAACTCTTCACAGATTCTTCTCTCGCTATTCGGGTACGAAGGGCGGCTATCCGACCTGCAAGCGGCCTACCAACACCTTCCGAATGCTCAGCCGAGCGTTCTAAACGCGCTTGAACAGCAGCGCCGCGATACTGAGAAGATGGTTACGTGCTTTCAAACGTTCGTCCATGAATGGACAACTTATGGCGACGGCCCACCGCCGCTCGGAAATCCGCACGCGGCAACGCACGATTCGCGCGCGGATCTGCCGGCAAGTTTGCGCGCCGGCTTCTGTGAGCCGTAATACCGGTTACGCGCCCTCGCTCTTGCGGACAATCCACCTTTCGTTGTCGATCCGTTCGAGGTAGCCGGCCGCCGTCAAAGCCTCGAGCACTTCCCTCGTTGCCGCACGCTCGTTCTTGTTCGGCATACCGGCCCAGCGCATCGCCACTTCGGTCAAATGCAACGTTGCGCCGGGAATAAGCAGCGACGCAACAAAATCGCGTGACAGTCGCACGCGCTCAAGCCGTCTTTTCAGCGGCGCCAACGCGTCGTCGAGCGTTCTCGCCGGCGGTTTCTCTACAACGACTTCTTCGTTGGGCGCTTCAGTGGCCGGTAGCGGCATCGTACCGACGATGTGCGGCATCCGGCTGAGCACGCGGTCGGCAACCGCCGGCAGCATCTCTCCAACCGAAACCGCGGCGCTCTGCCACGGAACAACCTTCAGGCGCGACGGACGGTAGCGCAGCGCGCGAACGATGCGCTCCGCGACGCGCTCCGGAGTGATGCGCAGCTTCTTGGCGGGACCGCGCAAGTTGGCACGCTCCATCAACGGCGTATCGACCGCTCCGGGGTCAACGTAAGTTACGTCGATTTTATCTGCGCGCAACTCGCGTCGCAGTTGCGTTGCGACAGCGCGCACGCCCGCCTTCGCTGCCGGATAGGCGCCCAAACCCGGCGTCGGAACCGCGGCAACGCCCGAGCCGAAAAGAAAGACGTGGCCGCGGGACGCGCGCAATGCCGGTAAGGCTTCGCGCGTCAGGCGCAACGGCGCGAGCACATGGATCTCCCACTGTTCGGAGAGTTGCATATCGGTTTGAGTGAGCAGCGTTCCGGCGGCCGCGGTTCCCGCGGCGTGCACGATCGCATCGATGCGCTCGTAACGCTGAATCGCGGTGGAAACAACCGCTGTAGCGGCATTAGGCGAGCGCAAGTCGATCGAGAGAGTCGCGCAAAGGCCGCCCGAGGCGTGAATCTGCTGCGAGAGTTTTTCCAACAGTGCGGCTTGCCGTCCGACCGCGACGATCGCGTACCCGGCTTTAGCAGCCGCGAGCGCGACAGCGTGGCCGATCCCGCTCGAAGCGCCGGTAACGATCATGGCCTTCATAAGTCGTGCGCCTCGCAGTACTCGCGATAAGTTTGCGAAAGCGCCGCGGGCAGGCCGCTGTAATATTGCGTTTCGTCAACGAGCGACGCAGGGAGCGGCATCGTGTGCCGGTTCTCTTTCCCGAACTGCTGCAATGTCTGCGCGATCGGCTTTTGTGCACCATCGGCACGCGTGATCCCGAATGTCAATTCATGCGGAGCGCGATCGAATGGCGGCAGCGTGCGCAACTCGTCCGTGTAGTCTGCATAACACCACCACATCGCTCCGAGCGCGCCGCGCTGTTGCAGACGATCGAGCACTGCGTAAGCGTAGCCGCACATTTCGTCTTCGGTCAGACAGGCGAACGCCGAGACGTTCGGCCCGCTCGGACACGTCGGATTGCCGAACTCGCTGAAGAAGACCGGCTTGCCCGCGCACGACTGCATCAGTTGGCAAAGAAACGGCACGACTTCGTGATCCAACCGCCCGCGCGATTCCGGAAAGTATACGGAGTATCCATGCATTGTGCCAAACGTCCACGGTTCGCAGAGTGAAGATGGCCGCAGATGACGGTCACGCGTAAGGTCTTCACCGTGCGTTCCGCCGGTAACGCCCGCGCCGGAGTTTTCAATGAGTGCGTCAGTCAGGGCGGCGCTCCAGCGGGCGGCATCAGCCGGCGTTTGCGGTTCGCGCAAGTTCGAAAATTCGTTTCCAACATCCCACAGCCAAAGAGCGGGATGCCCTTTCAAAGATGACGCGACCGTCTTCGCGTGATAGACCTGGGCTCCAATTAGCGGCTCGCGATAAAAATCGCCGATGCCGAACGGCAATTCGCGTCCGCGGCTGTAGGTGCGAAAGCGACCATGCGGCGTGTGCGCGTCGAGCGTCCACTCCGGCAGCCAGTTGACGCCGCTCATGTGGCCGGTAAAGAGAGTCGGGATCGCCGCGAGCCCCGCGTCGCCGATCGCATCCATGATCGTGCGCAGGTGATTGAGCGCTACTGAATCGATACGGGCGGCTTCCGGCTGGAAATCCTCCCACGTCAAAAAGAATCGCACGCAATCGAGGCCGAGCGCTGCGATGGCGGCCATATCCTCGCGGATTTCGCCCGCATCAAACCGTTGCCACATGTACATCGCGCTGCGGCGCGGCCAGTAGTTGATGCCGAGACGAAAGCGAGTCACTACGATTTTCGCGGTTCGTGAAGAAGATGCGCACTCTTTTCGAGGGCGCGCGAAGCATCGACTCGAAAGCGCGCGTAATGGACCGCCAGAATGTACCGGTCGTTGCGATCATCATGGGCAGCGTCTCGGATATGGATACGATGGGTGACGCGCGAGACGCTTTGAGGGAGTTCGACATCCCGTTCGAACTGAAGGTGCTTTCGGCGCATCGCACGCCCGATGCGACCTTGCAGTTTGCAGAGAATGCGGTGGCGAGCGGGTTGCGGATTATCATCGCGGGCGCTGGCGGCGCGGCTCACTTGCCGGGCGTCATTGCCGCGAAGACGACGTTACCCGTAATCGGCGTGCCGATCAGAACCCAGACGATGGGCGGCCTGGATTCGCTTCTTTCGATCGTGCAGATGCCATCGGGTGTTCCGGTTGCGACGGTCGGCATCGGCGGCGCAAAAAACGCAGCGCTGCTCGCGGTTCGGATACTCGCGCTCTCCGATGAGGCGATCGCCAAGCGCCTGCAGGATTACATCGCCGATATGCGCGAGCGCATCAGCTCAATAAAACTCTAGATCAGATCTTTAAACGGCGTCTTGGGCTTGGGCGGGATGTCCGTGAATGCCATGGGGCGATCCCACCAGTCGTGTGCGCGCGCTTCGAGTTGCTCGGCGGTGGGCGCCGGCGGCGAATGCTGAACGAGAGCCTTCGCATAGGCGTCGGCATAGCGATCGACCATATGCTCGACCGTGAACTGCTCCTCAACTCTGCGCCGGCACGCGCGTCGATCGAGATGGCGCAATTCCGGCACGCGCGCGACCGCTTCCTCGACACTTTTACAGAGAAAACCGGTTATGCCGTCGACGATGATCTCCGGAATCGAACCCATATCGGCGCCGAGCACCGGCGTTCCACACGCCATCGCTTCGACGATCGTCAATCCGAAGCGCTCCGGTCGCGTCGTCATCGCCACGAGCGCGAGCGCTCCGCCGAGCAGATCGTCTCGCGCTTTTCCATGAACCGGACCTAAGAACTGCACTCGGTCGCCGTCGATGTGCGGCTCGATCTGAGTCTTAAAGTACTCTTCGTCTTGATGTATGGCGGCAATCTTCAAGCGCGCGCCGCTCCGTTTCGCAATCTCGATCGCCAGATGCGGGCCTTTCTCCACGTGAAAGCGCCCTAGGAATAGTAAATAATCACCGGCGCTTTCGCGAAACGTGAATTCATTCGCATTGATGCCGTTGTAGGTCGTCGCGAGATAGTTCAGACCGGGATCGCGATCCGCGTTGCTGATCGAGCAGTAAAAGCTGCGCTCGGCGGCCGCATAGTACGCCGCCAAAATCTGCGGTGTCGAAAATCCGTGGATCGTCGTCAGGAGCGGCGAAGCCGTGCTGGACAGCGCATAGGTGAGCGGCTTCCAATCGAAGTTGTTGTGCAGCAAATCGAAATCGGACGCGGCTTCGAAAAATTTGGCGATGTGCAGCGCCGAAAAAACCTCGCCGTTTAAAGCGGGATCCTCTGCTAAACCGACCGGCACGACCGATTTCAGTTTGCCTGCAAATTGCGAGTTGCGAGTGGCGAACAGCGTAACGTCGAGTCCGCGTTGTCGCATCCCATCTGCAATGTTGAAAGCGATCTGCTCCCAAGGTCCGTATCCGCTCGGCGGGGCCGGCCACGTGATCGGCGCGAGTACGCCGAGCCGCAGCCCGCGCAGGTCCGTCAAGCGGTCGATGCGGAGGAGGCTTCGAGCGCCAAAAACGTCTTAGAGGTCGGCGCATGGTTGAGCGCGCCGGCGATGAAGCGCGACGCGGCGCGCACGTTCGCAAGGTCCACGCCGGTTTCAATTTCCATACCGTGCAGCATGTACAGCAGATCCTCGGTGCCGAGATTTCCCGAAGCGCCCGGAGCATACGGGCATCCGCCAAGTCCGCCGGCCGACGAATCGAAAATCGCAACCCCATGTTGCAAGGCCGCATGAACGTTCGCCAGCGCGGTTCCCCGCGTGTCGTGAAAATGTAAAGCGATTCGATCGAGCGGAACGGATTGCGCCAAACGCGGAATCAGAGCATCAACCTGAGTCGGCACGCCGACGCCGATCGTGTCGCCGATCGAAATCTCATCGCAGCCGAGCTCGAAAAGGGCATTCGTCACTTGCACGACGCGCTCGATCGGGACGACGCCTTCGTATGGACAACCGAAAGCGGTCGAAATATATCCGCGCACCCACATCCCGCCCGCGCGTGCTTCGTGGATCACTTTACCGAATACGCGCAGCGATTCGTCGATCGTCATGTTGATGTTGCGTTTTGTAAAGGTTTCGCTCGCTGCGGTAAAGACGGCAATCGAATCGGCGCCCGCCTCGCGCGCACGCTCCAAGCCGCGTAGATTTGGACAGAGCACGACGTAGCGCACGCCGGGCCGCTTTTGAATCGCACGAAAAACTTCCGCAGAGTCTGCCAGTTGCGGAATCGCCTTCGGACTGACGAATGACGTCGCTTCGATCATCTGTAGACCGCTTTCCGAAAGCAAATCGATATAACGCACCTTCACGTCGGCGGGTACGGTAACGTTTTCGTTTTGCAGTCCATCGCGCGGTCCGACTTCGCAGATCTTGACTCGTTGCGGAGTGCTCACGTGCTCTAAGACGGACTTGCCGCGGCCAACGGTTGCGTCCGCTCGCTCCCCAGGAAGTCGAGCATTGCCTGCAACGTCAACGGCCAGACGAGGTCATTACGCAAGAACCCCTTAGTAAGCATGATCAGGATATCGAAGTGCCCGATGATGTTCATGTGATTGCAATGCGGCCCGACGATGAAGTGCGCCGGGATGCGGCTGCCAAGCGTTGCGGAGTCGGACCACACGAGACCATCATTATCGCCGCCGCGTTGTGGAATCAAGCCGACGATCGAGAGAAGCGCTGCCCCCGGCGGAGCAACGTACGGCTCGTTGTCGAGTTGCCATACGCGATTGCGTTTGTCGTGCACGAAGAGCCAGTGGCCACTCGTCTTATTCAACCAACGCATGAAATCCGATTGGATGTCCATGTCACCCATCGCCTGATCCGGAACGCGCAACATACGCGTGAGGTGCGGCATCTCGAGCGTCGTGACGCCCCAGTTCGGTGTCGCGATCATGATCGTGTGGCTGATCTCGTTTGCGCGCTCCGGATAGGCGCGCAAGAAGCCACGCACGACCAAACCGCCGAGTGAGTAGCCGACGGTCGCAATCGGAAACTCGTGGCCGTTGTCGCGCAGGAGGCGGATATGATCGGCAAAGCGGTCGATCCGATCGCGTAAATCGTCTGCTTGCGGCGGAAACGTCAGGCAGCGAAAACCGTGGGACTCCAAACCGGCGACGCCCGCGTGGCCTTTTTGCAGAATCTCAAAGTGGATTGGCGGCTCGTTGTAGCCGGGCACCATCAAAAGCGTTCGGGGCATCGTGCTACTCGATTTCGACGAGCGGCGCTGCGGCCGTAACGAGCTCGCCATCCTTGACAAAGAGGCGTTTGATGGTTCCGGCGCTCGGGGCTTCGATGCGGTGTTCCATCTTCATCGCTTCCAATACCATCAGCAACGCGCGCTCGCCGACCTGATCGCCCGATTGAACGGCGACCTTGATGATGCGTCCCGGCATTGGCGCAACGATTGCGCCGGCGGCTCCGGCGCTCGCGTGGCTGCGCGCCTCAAGCGAAGGCGGCTGCGCAAAGCGTAAGCAGCTGCGATCTCCGTTTCGAAGGACCTCAATACCAACAGCCTCGGCAACAGCGGCGCCGCTGATCGCTTCGCCGTCGAGTTGCACCGCGAGCGTTGGGCCGCTTTGACGAACGGTGAGCAGCCCTTTGAGATCGCCATGCAGTTTGTAGCGAGTTACGTCGTCGGTGGCTGACGCCTCGATCGCGTACGTTCGCTCTACCCCCGCGAAGCGAATCGGGATGCCGATGCTGCCCAACCTCCAGCCGGCGGAACCGTTTTGCAAGGCTGCAGCGGTTGCAAGCGCGAGCGTTTCACGCGAAAGCGAAGGCCGCTGCGTAAAGAGATCGTCGCGCAGTTGTTCATCGAAGAACGACGTCGTCGTCTCGCCGGTTGTGAATGCCTCATTTGAAGCGATCCACGAAAGCAACGGGATATTCGTCTGCAAACCGCCGATTGCGAAAGATTTCAAGGCATACTGCATGCGCTTGACGGCGGTCGGCCGATCTTCGCCCCAAACGATCAGCTTTGCGAGCATCGGATCGTAGTACATCGAAACTTCGCTACCGGCTTGCACGCCCGAGTCGATGCGGATACCCGGACCGGCGGCCGGCTGCCAGACCGTTATCGTTCCGGTCGAAGGCAGCATCTGATTGTACGGATCTTCAGCGTAGATGCGTGCCTCAATCGCTGCTCCTCGTGGGCCGAGCGCTTCTTGATGAAGCGTTAAGCGTTCTCCACTCGCGATCCGCAATTGCCAATGAACGAGGTCGACGCCGTAGACCGATTCGGTGACGGGATGCTCGACTTGCAGCCGCGTGTTCATCTCCAAGAAGTAGAAGTCGCCGTTGCGATCCAACATGAATTCGAGCGTTCCCGCATTGACGTAGTTGACGGCGCGCGCGAGTCGCACTGCCGCCTCTCCCATCGCGGCGCGAACCTCGCCGGATAATGCGACCGAGGGCGCTTCCTCGATCACTTTCTGATGGCGGCGCTGGATCGAACATTCGCGCTCTCCAAGATGCACGACGTTCCTGTGCGTATCCGCCAGCACTTGAAATTCAATGTGCCGTGGGCTCTGCAGGTAGCGCTCGAGCAGCACGGTGTCATCGCCGAACGCCGCCTTCGCCTCACGCCGAGCGCTTTGCAACGCTTCTTCGAAATCGGCGAGATCATTGACGATCCGCATGCCGCGCCCACCGCCGCCGGCGCTCGCTTTGATCAACAGCGGCGTACCGATGCGCTCCGCTTCGGATCGCAAGCGTTTTGCGCCCTGCTCCGCACCGTCATACCCGGGCACGACCGGAACCCCGATCGCGCGCGCGAGCGCCTTGGCACGCTGCTTGCTGCCCATCGCTTCCATTGCATCGGGCGATGGACCAACGAAGATGAGCCCCGCGTCGAGCACCGCCTTCGCAAACTCGGAACGCTCGGAGAGAAAGCCGTAACCTGGGTGAACCGCGTCCGCCTTCAGTGCGCGGGCCGCCTCGAGAAGCGCTTCTATATTAAGGTAGGAAGCCGTTACGTCAGCCGGCCCGATGCACGCCGAATCTGCCATGAACTCGAGGTGGAGCGCCTCGCGGTCGGCTTCGGAATACACTCCGAAGGGCGTCACGCCGAGCTCGCGTGCGCCGCGAGCGATTCGGACGGCAATCTCGCCGCGATTGGCGATGAGGAGCCGGCGGATCATTCGGTCCAGTTCGGCTTACGGCGCTCGAGGAAGGCGCGCAGCCCTTCTTGACCTTCAGGGCTCGTACGCTGCTGCGCGATTGCTTGAGATGTAATTTCGCGTGCGTCTTCGCGGCGGGCGGTGACCTCAGCGATCGTTTTCTTGGCGACCGCAATCGCATTCCGGCCGCCGCTTTTGATCTCATCGACGACGCGATCTACGGCCGTATCGAGATCCTCAAAGCGCACGACCTCGTGCACGAGGCCGATGTTTTCGGCACGTTCCGCGCTAAAACGCTCGCCGGTTAAGAACAGCGCGCGCGCATGCGAAACGCCGATCTTT
>JAFARW010000135.1 GCA_019245275.1 Vulcanimicrobiota bacterium | reverse complement strand
TTGAATGAAGCGTACTTGCGCTCGACGCAGCTGTCGACGCCGCAGCCCTTGACCGTCAAGGACTCAGCCGGCTTCAATATCATGGCGTGGTTCATGCCGGCGGTTGGGCCGCGCGCGCGTGGGCCGCGCCCAACGCTGCTCGATATCCACGGTGGTCCGGAAACGCAATTCGGCAACAGCTTCTTTGCGGAATTCCAATATTGGGCTGGTCTTGGTTACAACGTTGTCTTTCCCGATCCGCGCGGTAGCGTCGGTTTCGGCTATCCGCTTGAAGAAGGGCTCGTTCATCATTGGGGCGACGCGATGTTCGAAGACGTCATGAACGTAATGGACGCAGTATCCAAGCGACCCGACGTTGATATGAACCGTTTGGGCGTACTCGGCGGGAGTTACGGAGGTTACGCCACGCTGTGGGTCGTCGCGCATACAAACCGCTTCAAAGCTGCGATTGCCGAACGCGCGGTCAGCAATATAACCTCGGAGCAGCTCGCCGCCGATCTCGCCTCATCGAATGCGCTGGGCGGTACCTACGATTGGGGTATGCCGTGGGAACCGCACAATCAGCTCGCGCTGCAATCGCCGTTGACGTATGTCAACAACGTGCATACGCCACTCTTGCTGTTACACTCAACCGAAGACACGCGTACGCCGGTCGACCAGACCGTGCAAGAGTTTTCGGCACTGAAGATCTTAGGTCAGCCGGTTGAGTTCGTCGAGTTTCCAGGAGAGAACCACGATCTCTCGCGCACCGGCGCGCCGATCCACCGCGTCGAGCGCCTACATATTCTATCTGATTTTATGGGACGGTATCTTCATCCATAAATGCTGCGCGTCGCGGTGCGTTCCCATAACCTAAAGAGCGTGTCGGCGATGAGCGCCAGCAACATCGCCGGAATGCTGCCCGCGATTGTCTTCGGGATGTAGTCCTGCTGTAAACCGCCGAAGATCATCACTCCAAGCCCTCCTGCATTGACATACGCGGCGAGCGTTGCAATCGCAATCAGCGCGACCGTCGCAATTCGCACGCCGCCCAGCATAATCGGAAATGCTTGACGCAACTCGACTTTGATCAGCCGCTGAAACGGCGTCATTCCTAAGCCGGTTGCGGCGTCCACTTGCGCCGCCGGCACCGATCGAAGACCCGTCGCAATGTTGCGAACCAGAACGAACTGCGCGTAGATCACGAGCATCACGATCGCAGTCCAAAAACCCAGGCCCACATATTGAACGAGCAGGGCAAGAATCGCGAGGCTCGGGATCGTGTAGATTGCACCGAGCACGCCGAGCAGCGGCGTGCCGATGTGCCGGTTGCGTGCGGTCAGAATGCCGAGCGGCAGAGCAATCGCGCATGCAATGGCGAGTGAAACGACGACGAGCACGATGTGCTGGCCCGAGTAGAAGCCGACTTCACCAGCGTGCCGCACCATGTACGTCATTGCGCTTGCCCTTCGATTACGCGTTGAACGTCGGCGAAGTGGAGCGTGCCAGCCGGCGCGCCTTCCTTGAGCACCGTCAAAGTGTTGGCGCCTTGCAAAAAGGCGTTAAGGGATTCGCGGAGTGTCGCTTGACTGTCGATGGGCTGCCCGTCGCTCGCTGGGGCACCCGGCCGCATTGCATCCGCCACGCGCAACAGCTGAAGGCGTCGCACGACATCGTGCGCGTCGAGCAACTCCGTAACGAAGTCGCATGCGGGATGCGTCAAGATCTGCAGAGGCGTGCCCTCTTGAACGATCCGGCCGTCGCGCATGATGACCATGCGATCGGCCATCTTGAGCCCTTCGTCAACATCGTGCGTGACGAAAAGAATCGTTTTTCCGAGCAACTGCGCGAGGTGCTTTGTTTCAGCTTGGAGCGATGCGCGGACGATGGCATCGACGGCGCCGAATGGCTCGTCCATCAATAACAGACCTGGGCGCGCCGCCAGCGCGCGCGCCACGCCGACGCGTTGGGCCTCTCCACCGGAAAGTTCGCGCGGGTATCGATCGCGGTAAGCGCGCGGCTCCAAATGCACGAGGGTCAACAACTCGTCGATGCGCGTAGTTATGCGCTGCGCATCCCAACCGAGCAAGCTCGGGACGACCGCGATATTCTGCGCGACCGTCATATGCGCAAACAAACCAACCGCCTGAATCACATAGCCGATATGGCGGCGCAGTTCGGTTGCGTCGACAGTCGCATTATCGCGGCCGTCAACGTAGACATGACCGCTATGCGGTTCGATCAACCGGTTAACGGTCCGCAGCAATGTGCTCTTTCCGCACCCGGACGGGCCGACGATTACAACAAATTGGCTGGGCGAAACGTCGAGCGTTGCATCTGAAACGGCATCGTGATCGGCGCCGGCGTAGCGCGCGGTCACGTGGTCGAAACGAACCGCGGTACCGCGGGCCGATTCGTTCAGCGCGTGTGATCCTTTAAGAAGGCGGCCGCAACGTCCGCCGAGTCTTCCTTCTTGATGTCGACGGCGTAGTTCATCGCACGCGCCGCTGCGTCGTCGATTGCGGGCGCGATTCGGTTCAACGCGGGGGCAATGCCCGGACTTCGGCGCAGC
>JAFARW010000116.1 GCA_019245275.1 Vulcanimicrobiota bacterium | reverse complement strand
CGCTCTTCCGATTCTGCCTTGCGGCGAGTCAGCTGACCTTCGCGATCCTGCGGATAGCGCTCGTAAAGCCAACGCGAAGCGATGAAGCCCAAAATCGCATCGCCCAAGAACTCCAAGCGTTCGTTCGATGCGCCGCCGGTTGCGCGAGCGGCGCTCTCGTGAACGAACGCCTCCTCGACGAGATCAATGGCTTTAGGATCGACGGCCGCGCGTTTGAGCAATGCGCGCAGGCGCCGGCGGCGTGCTTCTCCGGGCAAGAATTAAGCGGCAGCCTTTCGGAACGCGAGAACGCTGTTGTGACCGCCGAAGCCGAACGAGTTCGAAAGCGCAACATTGACTGTTGCGCGGCGAGCAATATTCGGAACGTAATCTAGCGTGCACTCCGGATCGGGAAACTCGTAGTTGATCGTCGGCGGGATCGTGTCGTTGTAGATCGCGAGCACCGTTGATACCGCTTCGAGCGCGGCGGCCGCGCCGAGCGCATGGCCGATCATCGACTTATTCGAGCTGACTGCCACTCTGGTTCCGAAGACGCGTCCGATCGCTTGAGACTCGGCGACGTCGCCCTGCGGCGTCGACGTCCCGTGAGCGTTGATGTAATCCACGTCACTTGCATCGAGCCCGGCATTTTTTAAAGCGCGACGCAGGGCGAGTTCCGCGCCGTAGCTCTCCGGATCCGGTGCAACGATGTTGTACGCGTCGGATGACTGGCCGCTGGCGAGGAGCTCCGCATAGATCCGCGCGCCGCGAGCGCGAGCCGCCTCGTACTCCTCGAGGACCAGAACGGCGCTCCCTTCGCCAAGAACGAAGCCGTCGCGTTCGCGATCCCAGGGGCGGCTGGCGCGCGCCGGATCGTCGTTGCGCGTCGAGAGCGCTTTCATTGAACAGAACCCGCCGAGCGCCAGCGGCGAGACGGTCGCTTCGGCGCCGCCCGCGACCATCGCTCGCGCGTCGCCGCGGGCAATCATGTTGTACGCCATCGCGAGGCCATCGTTCGAACTTGCACAGGCGCTTGCGGTTGTAAATGAGGGGCCGCGAAAGCCGTAGTGCATCGAAATATGTGCGGGCGCCGCGTTTCCCATGAGCATCGGAATAAAGAACGGCGTGATCTTGCTCCACGTGCCTTCTTTGTGCGCCTTGTTCGACGCGGCTTCGAAGCTGAGAATCCCGCCAATGCCGGTCCCCATCAGAACGCCGACGTCCTCGCGAAAATCACGTTCCTCCGGAAAGCGTGCGTCTTCAATCGCTTCTTGCGCCGCGATCAGCGCGAATTGCGCAAATCGATCCATGCGGCGCGCTTCGCGACGGCCAATCAGAGCCTCGGCATCGAAATCCTTGACTTCCGCGGCAAATCGAGTCGGAAATTCGCTCGCGTCAAATGCCGTAACCGGGCCGACGCCGCTTTCGCCAGCGACTAACCGTTTCCAGTATTCGTCGTGTGTGTTTCCGAGCGGGGTAACGGCGCCTAATCCGGTCACGACGACGCGCCTGATCGGCGATGAATTTCGGGAGACCGAGCGGTCCAAAACCCCTCGGAGTTACGGCCGTCCCAAGCCGGCCCCTGCCCCCTATGCACCGGTGAACTCCCGTGCCGCGCAATCCGTTGAATGGTTGTTCGGAGGAAAATGTATGCGAAGAACACTCTCGACGGTCGCGACTGCAACAGCTTTCGCGATGCTTACTGCCCTTGGCGCCCTATCCATGTCGCCGGCATCCGCAAGGGATAAGGACGATTACAACAACGCCTACAACTGCGTCAATCCAGCCGGTCACGTACGCGGCCGCTGCCGGCACGGCGCGCACCAAGGCAGCGGAATCTCCGGCCGCGTCCTTTCCGTCGGTACGGTGCTGCTGCAGTTTGGACGCAGCAATGGTAGCGTCATCACGGTGAACGAGCAGACGCTGCTCGCAGCCGGGGCTCCGCTAGTCCCGGGCCGGTACTACTCGCTCGGCGGCTACTGGGCGAACGGAATCTTCTACGCTACGGTCATCCGGAGCTGGAGCTACTAGCGCATATTGCCAATCTAGCGCTCGATTTGGTAAACTCGGCGGGCCATGTTCCGCTTTGACCTACAGCTCTTCGCCTCAAAGAAAGGCGCCGGCTCGACCCGCAATGGACGCGATTCCAACGCGCAGCGCTTGGGCATCAAGCGCTTTGGCGGCGAGCGCGTCAGGGCCGGTAATATCATCGTCCGTCAGCGCGGCACTCGGTTCTACGCCGGCGACGGCGTCGGTATCGGAAAAGACCATACGCTGTTCGCATTGATCGACGGCACGGTCGAATTTGCCGACCAACGCAATCGCAAGCACGTCCACGTTCGCGCCGCATAAACTTCAGACGAACGTAACTAGCGAAGGGCCGATCGTGGCCCTTTTTTGTATCGCGGGGGACCCGCCCGCGATAGTTTGGGCGGGGGCGTGAAGTTGCGATTTCGGCGCATCGTGCCGAAACGCAACGCAACGCCAAGCGCTCGGCGTCAGTCGAGCGCAATTTAAATGCAGTTTATCGATGAAGCTACGATCGCGGTTGAAGCGGGCAAAGGCGGAAACGGCATCGTGGCGTGGCGCCGCGAGAAATTCGTTCCGAAAGGCGGTCCGGCCGGAGGCGACGGCGGCCGCGGTGGCAGCGTCTATCTTGAGGCGACGCCCGAGCTCTCAACGCTCGTCGAATTCCGTTACAAACACACCTTTCGGGCCGAATCCGGACGCGACGGCGGCGCGGCGAAACGCACCGGCCGCAGCGGCGACGATCTCTCAATCGCCGTGCCTATCGGAACGATCATCTACCGCACTGAGAGCGGCGCACCCGAAACCCCGCTGGCCGATCTTCACAACGCGGGTGAGCGTCTGTTGGTCGCCCGGGGCGGCCGAGGGGGCCTGGGCAACCAACACTTTGCCACCAGCGCTCGTCAAGCACCGCGTTTCGCAGAGAAGGGCGAGCCGGGAGAAGCCTGCACGTTGCGTCTCGAGCTTCGTTTGCTGGCGGATTGCGGCATCATCGGCGTACCGAATGCCGGCAAGTCGACGCTGCTTGCGGCGGTCTCGTCAGCGCACCCCAAAGTTGCCGACTATCCTTTTACTACGCTGGAGCCGCAGCTTGGCGTCGTGCGCGTCTCCGAAGATGAGTCGTTCGTCATGGTTGACGTTCCGGGGTTGATCGAAGGCGCGCATCTGGGCGCCGGGTTGGGGGACCAATTCTTGCGCCACGTCGAGCGGACACGGGTCCTGGTCCATCTGCTCGACGGCGCGAAGCCGGCGACTGACGTGCTGCGCGACAAGGCAACGATCGAAAGTGAGCTGCGCGCCTGGAATCCCCAACTGCTGGAGCGGCGCATCTTGCCAGTGCTTTCAAAACTCGACCTACCGGCAGCGCATGAGACCCTACATGAGCTGCGCTCGCAGATTCCGGATTTGCGGGGTATCTCGGCCGCGAGCGGCGATGGCGTTAGCGAATTGGTCTTTGCAATCGCTCAAATTATCGCCTTGGCCCCCGTACCCAAAGTCGTCGTCCCCGCGCCGCGAATCGTTCTGACACCGAAGGAAGCGTTCCACATCGAAAAGGATGCGCACACATTCGTCATCACCGGGGAGAGGATCGAGCGCCTGGCCTCAATGACGAATTTCGATTCAGACGAGGCGCTCGTGCGCTTCGAGCAAATCCTCGCGAAAATGGGCGTCGAGCGTAAGCTGCGCGAGTTGGGTGCCGTCGAGGGCGACACCGTTCGCATCGGTGCGGTCGAGTTCACCTACTCATGAAGATCGGAATCTTCGGCGGAACGTTCGATCCGATCCACAACGCCCATCTCTTCATCGCGGAGGCGGCGCGCACGCTCGAGGATTTGGAGCGCGTGCTCTTCGTGCCGACAAACGCGGCGCACTATCGAACGCGTGCGGTCGCGGACGGGGAAGATCGTTGCGCAATGATTGCCGCGGCGATCGCCGGCAACTCACGCTTCGCGCTCGATCGCAGCGATCTCGATTCTGCGGCGACGGGCTTCACGGCGGACCTCTTGCCGCGTCTGCAGCTCCGATACCCCGATGCGCGCTTTACCTTTATTCTAGGCGCGGACTCGCTGGTCAATGGAAACTGGGTGCGTCTTGAAGAGATTCTCGAGGCGCTCGAACGCTTTGTGGTCGCACCGCGCGCGGGCATCAGCGACGAAGTGCTCGGGCGCGTCGTCTCGGCGATTCCGGCCGGGCTTCGAACTCGCGTAGCGACTCTCAATCTGCCCGAGCTGCCGGAATCAGCCTCCCTGATCCGCAAGTTGGTCAACGAGGGCAAGACGTTTCGCTATCTCGTCCCGGAACCGGCGTGGCATTATATCGTCGAGCGCGGCCTCTATGGAACGTCGAATGGGCAAGCGACTTAAGCGAATAGCGATAGTCGCGACGTTCGGCTTAGCCGGATGCGCGACGACGTCGTCTGGTCTTGCCGATGCGCAACATGCTTGCGCGAGCGGAGCATCGCACGCCGAGATCCACGTTGTCGGGACGATCTCGCGCTATCTCGGAACGCGCAATTCCGAAAGCGGCGAACACGAAGGTTTTCTCGTGACACCAAGCGGTTCAAACGCACGCCTACTAATCGAAGATAACGTGAACATCACCGGCTTCATACCGATGCGCAGCGGCGACAGCGTTGAACTCCAAGGCCAATACGAATGCAACGACGGCGTCATCCATTGGACGCATCACGATCCATCCGGGCGCCACGTCATGGGCTTCGTGGTCGTTAACGGACGACGGTTTCAGTGAAGTTGGGCCGCGAGCTTGTTTTGGCAAGCGCGTCACCGCGCCGGCTTGAATTGCTGCGCTCGATTGGAATCGACGTGCGTGTCGTTCCAAGTCGCTACGACGAACCGCAGCGCGAAGGTCTTCCACCACGCGAAGTCGCGATTCTTCACGCAAGAGAGAAAGCGAATGAAGTAGCGGCACGGTTGCCCGACGCGTTGGTCGTAGCCGCTGACACCGTCGTCGATCTTGACGGCCTCGCTCTCGGCAAGCCGGTCGACGATGCGGATGCATGTCGCATGTTGCACGCGCTCTCAGGCCGGGCGCACGACGTTCACACGGCCTTCACATTGGTGGACCCGGTGGCGAGAACCGTGTGCAACGAGGTGGAGACGACCCGCGTTTGGTTCTACGATCTCGATGCCGAGCAGATCGCGGCGTACGTCGCAAGCGGCGACCCCGCTGACAAGGCCGGCGCCTACGGCATCCAAGGCTTCGGTGCGACGCTCGTCCGCCGGGTCGAGGGCGACTTTTATACCGTGATGGGGTTCCCGCTTGGCCGCTTCGCGCGCGCGCTCGCGCGGTTGGGTTTGTCGCCAAACGGCGCGAAACAAACCAGCCCCTAGCCAGCGACAACGTGAGGCCGATGTTTACCTACCGGGAGGAACGCCGTCTCTTTGCGATCTTGAGCTTGATCATCGTCGCGGCGTTGGTCGCGCTGATTCAAGTCGGCGCTGCTCGCAACGGTACGGTGAGCCCGCTTTCCGTCGCGGTCGACTCAATCGGCGCGTTGTTCGAAGCGACGATCGGCTCGGCCGCCATCGGCGCGCGCGGTGCAATGACGAACGCGGCGCGAACGCCGCACCTCTTTCGCGAGAATATGCAGCTGCGCGCGCAAAACGAACGCTTGAATCGCGAAAACGCGCAATTGCACGAACAGCTGGCGGCCGCGACGCAACAGCAGAAGTTCGCGCCGGTGCTGCAGGCAGATCCGCACGCGATTACCGGCCGCATCATCGGCTTTCCACCCGAGAACGAAGTGCAAAGCGTCACGGTTAATCGCGGGACGCGCGACGGTGTGCGGCGTGACGACGGCGTCATCGACGGCGACGGCGTCGTGGGACGAATCGCTGAGGCAACGCCGTTCGTCAGCAAAATTGTTTTGATCACGGATTACACGAGTAGCGTTCCAGCCATGATCGAAGGCGGCCGCTGGTGGGGTGTTGCGAAGGGCAACGTCACGAGCGTTCGTATGGAATACATCGCGCAAGATGCGCCGATTCGCATCGGCGATCGAGTAATCACCGGCGAAGCGCGCTCGTTTCACTCAGGCGAACTGATCGGAACGATCGAGCGGATCGAACGAAC
>JAFARW010000110.1 GCA_019245275.1 Vulcanimicrobiota bacterium | reverse complement strand
GCTGCGCCGAGGGGATTGGACGAATTACAGCGGGGTGCTCAGCGCGCCGACCATCTCATCGTGAACGTGGCCGTTTGTCGCAAGAATCGCGCGGCCGTCGACGCGAAACGATCCGCCATCGATTTGCGAAACGGTGCCGCCCGATTCACGCACAATCAGTGCACCGGCAGAAACGTCCCAAGCGCTCAAATCGAATTCCCAAAAGCCGTCGAAGCGTCCGGCCGCAACTGCCGCGAGATCGAGGGCTGCCGACCCATCGCGCCGCACCGCTTGAGCAACGCCCGACATCATGCGAAAGTATTCACCGTTGCGAGCGAAGTCTGCAGGATGGAATCCCGTGCAGACCAGCGCGTCTGCCAGACGGTCAACGCCCGAGACGCGCAGTGGACGCGCATTGAGTGTGGCGCCGGCGCCGCGCCGCGCGACGAAGAGCTCGTCATAGAACGGCGCATAGACAACGCCGGCACATACTTCGTCGTCTTGCTCGTACGCGATCGAAACACAGAACATCGGGTACCCATGCGTAAAGTTTGTCGTGCCATCGAGTGGATCGACGTACCACCGCTCGGAAGCGAGGCCGGCGCGAATCCCGCCTTCTTCACCCACAATCGTGCTCTCTGGAAACTGCTTGCGCAGTCGATCGACGATCAGGCGCTCCGATGCATGGTCGGCGTCGGTCACGAGGTCGGCTCGCCTTCCCTTTTGGGTGCTATGCAAGGGACGATGCAGATAATCCATCAGCAACGCGCCTGCTTCGCGTGCGGTTTCGATCGCGACGTCAACCGGATCACGCATCGCGTGACCTAGCATGAAGCGGCAGTTCGTCAGTCAACCGCTGCAGGCGATTGGGGCGTCGTTCGATCCGGCAACGATGAGCCACGGCGAGCCGGCTTTGCCGGCAGCATTTCAATGGAACGACGAGACGCTGACGGTGCGAACACTTCTTCGCACCTGGCGTTCGACCAAAACCGATCGCGGTGATGTGTATCTTGCGCGACATTGGTTCGAGATTGACCTCGGCGACCAGCGCCGCGCGACAATCTATTTCGAACGTCAAGCGCGACGCAATGCACCGCGTTGGTGGCTGTACACGATCGAGGAACGTTAGAGGATCGTCACCGAGCCCGACTTTACCGAGTAGAGCGCGGCGACCACGGTCAATCGCTTTTCATGAACCGCGGCGGAAATGATTGGTCCGGTTGTGCGTAGCTGCGCGGCCGTTGCGATCGCGTTCGCCTTCGTCGCGTTAAGGTAAATGTCTCCTACTTCGTGTCGCGCCCTCGTCGCTGCCGGCGTAATCTTTTGCACGATCGCTTCGATCTCACCCGGCGCGGTCTTATTGCTTTCCAGCGCGTCGACGGCTGCTTTCACCGCTCCGCAATTCGTGTGCCCTAGAACAACGACTAACGGGCACGCAAAGGTAGCGACGCCGTATTCGATCGATCCGATGCCGATGCTACCTGCGACGTTGCCCGCCAACCGAATTACGAACAGACTGCCGATTCCCTGATCGAACAGTGTTTCAGGTGGCACGCGCGAGTCAGAGCAGCTGAGGAGAATCGCGAAGGGGTGCTGTCCGGCGGCAGTTTCCGCACGTTGTTCAGAGTAATCCATGTGCGTCGATCGACCGGTTTTGTACCGGCGGTACCCTGCGCGCAGCTCTAGCAGCGCTTCTGCGCTCGTCATGCGCGGCGTTGTTGTCGCCGCCGCGGCAACCTGAGGCCGAATCGCGGCGCCCGCCGCAACGCCGATTCCGGAAAGCAAAAACTCGTCACGCGTAAGCATTCGCCCAGCCTACGAAGGGCAGGCCGAATCTCCCTTTGGGGCGGAACCTCTAAAAGATGCCGTTTCACGATGGATTCGTTTCGGACATTGTGGGCCGGAAGGCCCACGTCAATGGCCTGCCGATCGGCAAGGTCACGGATTTGCTCGTGGGTTCGCCAGACGATACGTTTCCCAAGATCGATGGCCTCGCGATCGGCACGAAGCGCGGCCACCGATTTGCGCCGATCGAGAGCGTTGTCGACATCGACGATCGCGGCAGCGTTGCATTGAACGCGGCGCCAAAGGAACCGGCGCCGCCCGATTCACAAGCGCTCTACCTCGTCTCGGATCTGCTCGATAAACAGATCGTCGACGTCGATGGTCGCAAAGTCGTGCGGATCAACGATCTCGAGGTCGCAAACACCGGCGGCACACTGCGTGTGATCGCGGCCGACATCGGCATGGGAGGGCTTCTCCGGCGCCTCGGGCTTCGTTCAGCCGGACACCTCGTGCCGGCGATCTATCGGCGAATTCCGCGCGCGCTGATCGCGTGGGACAGCATCGCACCGATCCGCGACACGAATCCCTCGCAGGTTCACCTTTCGATCAAAGCGACCAAACTCGGCCGGCTCCATCCATCGGAGTTGGCAGAGATCATCAGCGATCTATCCACGCGCGACGCAGCAACCGTCATCCATCAGCTCGACGATGAGACCGCCGCCGACGCACTCGAACACTTAGATTCCGAGAGGCAAAGGTCGATCATCGAAGACATCGGCACCGAACGCGCCGCCGACATCATCGAAGAGATGGACAGCGACGATGCCGCCGATCTGCTCGCGGAGCTGCCGGAAGATCAACAATCGGAACTGCTCGCGGAGATGAACGAATTCACTGCCGGCGAGTTGCGCGATTTAGTGAAGTACCAAGAACACACGGCGGGCGGTCTGATGACGACCGACTACGTTTGGATTCTGCCGCATCGAACGGCCGCAGCAACGATCGAAAAACTTCGCCAGATCGCCCCCGAGACGGAATTCATCTACTACTTGTATGTGACCGATGCGGACGGAACGTTGGTCGGGACACTGTCGTTGCGTACGCTTCTTCTCGCGGCACCCGAGGCGCCGATCGAACAGATCATGGAAAGCGATCTGGTGACGGTTGAGCCGGATGCAGCCGCCGAAGACGTTGCCGCGACGATCGCACGCTACGATCTGCTTGCCTGTCCGGTCGTCGATGAACGCGGAAAGATGCTGGGCATCGTGACGGTTGACGATGCAATCGACGCCATCATGCCACCGCGTCTCGCGAAGCGCTTGCCGCGCTTTACCGCGCATCACCACCGCAAGAGTCCCGAACCCGCCGCGACCTAAAGTTCATGGAAGCGACTTCGAGACAATCGGCGCGACGCAGATTCGGGTGGGCCGCCAAGGTCGCTCTGTTTTTTGCGGTGCTCGGGCCCGGCATCATCACCGCCAGCGCCGACAACGATGTCGGCGGCATCACGGTCTACTCGCAAGCCGGCGCACAGTTCGGCTACTCGATTCTTTGGACCCTGATCCCGATCACGATCGCGCTGATCGTCATTCAAGAGATGGGCGCGCGAATGGGCGCGGTGACGGGAAAGGGTCTCGCCGGACTGATTCGCGAGAATTTCGGCGTACGGTGGACGTTTTTTGTCATGCTGTGCCTCGTCGTCGCAAACAGCCTCACGACATCGGCCGAATTCGCGGGCGTTGCGGTAGCCGCGGCAATCTTTCGCATACCGCCGCTCGTCGCCGTACCAGTCGTCGCGGCGCTCGTCTACTTCCTGGTACTGCGAACGAGCCGCGGCACCGTTGAGAAAGTCTTCCTGGCGCTTTCGGCGCTCTACCTCACGTACGTCGTGTCGGGATTTCGTGCGGCTCCGAATTGGCACGACGTTTGGAAGGGCTTCTTCATCCCGACGTTCAGCCACAATACGGCGTACCTGTGGATGATCATCGCACTGATCGGCACGACGATCACCCCGTGGATGCAGTTCTACATTCAAGCTTCAATCGTCGAGAAAGGGATTCGGATTCGCGACTATGCGCTATCCAGAATCGACGTGATTTTTGGATGTTTCGTGACCGATTTCATGTCGTTCTTCATGATCATGGCGCCGGCGGCGACGATCTTCATCTTCAATGTCGCTCATCCGGCGCACCCGTACGTCATCAACGAAACGGCTGATCTCGCAAAGGCGCTGGAGCCGATCGCCGGTGCCTTCGCAGTCTATCTCTTTGCCTTCGGCCTGTTGAATGCGGGCGTCTTTACTGCGTCCGTGTTGCCGCTTTCAACCGCGTACTTCGTTTGCGAAGCCGGCGGCTTCGAACACGGCGTCGATAAGCGCTTCCGCGAGGCGCCGGTCTTCTTCACGATCTACGCCGCCAGTTTGATCGTCGGCGCCGGACTCGTGCTCTTCATTCCACACCGCTCGTTGCTCGCGTTGATCACGTTCTCGCAGATCGTCAGCGGCGTGCTCTTGCCGTTCATTCTCGTCTTCATGCTCCTCTTGATCAATCGGAAATCACTGATGGGCGAGTACCGCAACGGGCCGGTCTTCAACGTGATCGCCTGGGCAACGGCGATCGTTGTTAGCGCGCTGACCGTGCTGTCACTCTATCAAACGCTTTTCCCCGCGCCGAGTTAATCGAGCAGTCGACGTCGCAACAGCCGCCGAAACCACGGGCATGACGCCCGAGCAAGTCGTCGCTTTTGCGGAGGCGCTTTCGCGCATTGCCGCGGGCGGCGGCGGTCCGAAGGCCTTCGCCGGATACCTCGCTCAAGAGCTTGGCGTCACGGTGCTCGTTGAAGACGCGGAGTGGCGGCATGTTGCAACCGCGGGTTCCGCTTCAAGCGCGCCGGATTCAGTCCGCGAGCTGATCGAAGAGCATCAACTAGTGGAACGCAGGTTGCATCCGCTGCGGAATGGCGCCCTCGGCGCTGCCCTGCCGATCTTCGCTGGAGAAACGCAGCTCGGCTGGCTCGCGGTGTTTGGAGCGAAACTGCCACGCGGCGCGGAACCTGCGATTCGCTTGACCGCGAGCGCAATTGGGGTTGAACTGGCTCGCGAGCGTGGCGGCGGACGCAGTCGAAAGAGGACGTTTTGGGACCGTCTGCTCGCCCGCGGCTACCATGACACGATCGCGGCAAAAGATGAAGCGACTGCACGCGGTATTGCGCTCGCCGACCACTACGTGGCGGTTGCAATAGAGACGGAGGTTACCGACGAAACCAGTGCGGCAGCCGAAATCGGCGACGCGCGAGCGGCCGCGCTCGATGCGTTTCGATCGCAGAGAGACGTTGGAATCGTCGAGCGCGCGGCGACGCTTCTTCTCGTCATTCCCGCCGAGCGAGAGATCGATGTGGCGAACATTCGCACGGCGGCGTCGCTTCTACCGAGCAACGCTGCCCGCAAGCATTCGGGCTTGAAACTCTCCGGCGGCGTCGGCGAACAGTTGCCGCTCCTATCGGCAGCGCGTTCAGCCGAACAAGCGACGAACGCAATGCTCATCGGGCGTCGAATTCTGGGCAGCGGCA
>JAFARW010000026.1 GCA_019245275.1 Vulcanimicrobiota bacterium | reverse complement strand
GCTTTCAAGCGCCCCGCGGACGACTTCACGGATCTCGTCGGCGGACTTCTGCGCCGGCAGATAGACGAGCAGAATATCTCGCTCCCGCTCCTCTTTGGATGCCAAGTCCTCGCGCTTCGCGCGGCGATATTCGGCGATCGAGTCGTTACGCTGTTTGACTTGGCGCCGCACGACGTCGACCTCATCGGCTTCGGTTAACTCTTTGCCGGCTTCGGTTCGCTTATACGTAAAACCAGAAAGGGCCGACCGCAATGTGTCGACCCGAAGTTGGTCTCTCTTTCGCATCGCATCTTGCAGTTCGTTTTGGATGCGATCCTTGAGCGCCGCCACTAAGTGCGGCGTTTGCGCGCAGCTGCTGACTTCTTTTTACGGCGAACGCTGGGCTTTTCGTAGTGTTCGTGCTTGCGCGCCTCAGCCAAGACGCCGGCCTTCTGGGTGGCTTTCTTGAAACGGCGTAGCGCGCTCTCGATCGTTTCGCCCGGAGCAACACGTACTTCCAATTTTCACAACCCTCCCTTCGGGCGCCCTTCGACAAGCTCAGGACAAGGCAAGCAAATGAAGACGCCAAAAATCGGCCCGTGGTCGTAGGCCTTCGACACTCTAACACAGTGCTGGCCCTTCGACAAGTTTAGCCGGGGGGCCAGCGCATGTGGCGTCCGGCGAGCACATGAACGTGAAGGTGCTCAACGGTTTGGCCGCCGTCACTTCCCTCGTTGATAACGAGCCGGAAGCCTTTGGCGCCGCGCTGCCGCCCGATCTCGGCGGCCTTTGAAAGTAACCTCGCGACCTTCTCAGCTGAAGCCGTATCAGAAAACGTCGACATGTTTGCCACATGTGCCTGCGGCATCACCAGCACGTGACTGGGCGCCTGCGGATTGACGTCTTCGATTGCTAGGATGTCATCGTCGCGAAAGAGTTCGCGCGCCGGAATCTCACCCGCGATGATCTTACAGAAAATGCAATTCGGATCGCCCTCAGCCACTAGTGTGTCTTCGGTTTGAGCAACTCGAAATTGATCGCGGTATCGGGGCGCGGAATATAACCGCCGATCGACGACTTGAACGCGATCGGCACGGTCGTGTGCACGATCGGTACCGCCGGAGCCTGGTCGATAACCATCGCGTTCGCTTGACGATAGATCGCCGCACGCTTCGCATCGTCCGGCGTCGCCTGCCCCGCCAACATCAACTTGTGATAGTTCGGATCGCGCCAGAACGAATAATTTTGTGCGTTCGGCTTGTGGGCGCTGTCCTGATCGAGTAGCGGATAAAAGAAGTTATCCGGATCTCCATTATCGCCTGACCAGCCGATCAAGCACATTGGATGCTCGCCGTTGCGGATCTTGCTTAGAAAAACGCCCCACTCGAACGGCACGAGCGTCACGGTGACTCCGACGGCTTTCAGATTCGCCTGAATCGCCTCGGCGATTCGCTGTGGCTCCGGCATATACGGCCGTGGCGCGGTTGGATAGTACAGCTGCGTCGAGAAGTTTGTCGCTCCGGCTTGTGCGAGCAGCGCACGCGCACGTTGCGGATCGAACGGTGTGTGTTTGAGCGTCGGATCCTCGCCCAACATCTTTGGAGGCGTCCAATTGTCGGCTACGGTCGCGCCGCGGCTGTAAAACGCATGCACGATCTGGGGTACGTTGATCGCATATGCAATCGCACGGCGCACCTGCAACTTCTGGAAAGGCGTCTTCTCAAGATTCAGCGCCACATACGAGTTGTTGTTGCTGGGCTGCTGGTAAATCGTGATGCCGCTTTGCTTCGAAAGTTGCGCCGCATCGTCCGGACGCGGATCCGTTAAGACATCCACGTCGCCTTTTTGCAGAGAAAGTACGCTTGTCGCTTGATCCGGAATGTCGCGAATGATGATCGTCGAGTATGCGGGCTTGCCACCATCCTTGAAGAGCGGGTTTGCCTGAAGGGTGATGTGGTCGTCCTTGACCCACTCGGCGACCGTATAGGGTCCATAGCCGACGGGCTGCAGTGCAAAGGCTTCATGAGAAGCACGAATCGCAGCCGGCGATCCGATTGCGAACGACGGCATGGCGACATCGTGCAGGAACGGCGCGAGCGGTCGCGCGAGCGTAAAGGTTACGGTCGTCGCATTCGAAGCTCGAACGTCGGTGATGATCCCCGGGAACCCGCCGAACATCGCCGCATAGTATTGGTAGGTGTCGTTCCCGTGGTTCGGGTTGCTCGTCAGGCGCCAACGATCGAAGTTCCACTTGACCGCTGCTGCATCAACCGGCGTCCCATCCGAGAACTTCAACCCTTTGCGCAGTGTGAACGTCCATCGCTTTCCATCCGGCGAGGCCTTCCAGCTTTGCGCTAAACCCGGCTCGATATCGAAGCTGCCCGGCTTGAAACGTACGAGCCCCCACATCACTTCCTGTGTGAGGTTCAGCGATAAGCCATCCGTCGCCTGAGCCGGATCGAGTATCACTGCGTCTTTAACGCGCGCGACGACGAGCGTTGAACCGCCCGCGCCGTTCGAGGCGCCACCACCACAGCCGCCGATTAAAAATGCGGCGACTAGCACCGCCGGCCCAAGCCGCATGATCATTACTTTCTCCTAATGCGTCCGGATCGTGAAAGTCCAGCTTTTCGACGTCGAATTGCCGGCCATATCTCCCACGCGTACGGTCACGCGAACGTCGCCATCGCCATATGCAGACAAGGGATGGTACTCAATGAACCTCGCATTGCGTGTCGCGCTGGCCGTGACGTCATGCCCATTGACGATCAAGACGACGCTGGATGGACTAACGGGCACCGCACCCGCTGTGAACGTCGCGTAGATGCTCGGCTGCGAGTTGTTGACGGTCTGCCCTTGCTCGGGCGCGATATCGGCGACTCCCGGCGGCAAGCTGGACGCCGAAATCTCGCTTGCAGATTGTGCACGTGGCGCCTCGGTGCCGCGAACGGTCAGGTGTCCGAAGATCGGCGCGAAAGCGAAGTTGGCGCCGCGCGGAACCGTGTAGCGCCCAGTATAGACACCGGGCGACGATTCTCTGAGAGGCAAGCCCGTAAAATAGGCGCCCACGTCGTAGGTAGCTTGCCCCCCCGGCGTGCCGCGCATCGTAATCGAGAACGAATCGCCTTGCCGTAGCGGGCGATTCACGGAAGGCTCAACCGATTCGATCGCGACGGAACCCGCTGCAATCATCGCCGTCGGCGCTCTGCGCGACGCGATGATTTCACGGACCTCGGATGTCTCTAAGTTGTAACGCACGTCGACGTCGTCGCCGACCTGCAAATCAGTTGTTCGCGCGCCTACACCGTTCAGCGAGAGCGCGGTAACGCCCGTTGGAATAATCACCTGGCCGTCATTAAGCAAGATCGTGTTGCCGCTCAGCGCGGCAATTTTTCCATGTGCCGAGGCAAAAGAATCGATCACGCGATCGACCGAGCCGTCTTTTCGAACCGAGATCTTCGCATAGTCACCGACGTGAACACTTTCGAGCGAACCCGGTACGCTCGTGTTTGCCGCCACATCGCTGATGACGAACTGCGCACCGGGAGAGATGCGCACGGTTTTCACCGACGCGCCGCTCGTTACCGTGATCGAGGGCGGTCGCGAATCGTTGTCGACCGCTTGGACGACGCCCATGTATTCGCGGCCACCCCCGGCTACGGATACAACGCTGGAATGACCGACCGAACCCGAGATGATCTCAACTTTGCGTCCGCGCGGGTCGTATTCGGCGCTGGCTCCGAGTCCGGCGCTGAAAAATCTCAGCGGCGCATAGAGGATACCGCGCAATTCCACTGAGCCCTCATTTAGAGTGATCGTGTGGTCTCCGGCTTGAGTTGTGATCGTCTTCCCACGTCGATCGAACGGCAATCCGAGCGCGTCGAGAATCCGACGCACCGGCACGAGCAGCCGCCCACCGACAAAGCGTGGCGGCGGCTCAACGCTCAGCGGCGCACCGTTGATTGAGACGGCGATTTCCGCCGGCGCCGGTCCCGCATGCCGATTCGCCTTTGCGAAAGCCGGCAGAGTTGCCGTCATGGCAACCAGCAGAAAAACGCAAACACATCGTAAGGTCACGCGAGTTCCTCCAACACCTCACGATAGACATCCGCAGTAGCGCGCGCGCAGCGATCCCAGGTCAGCCCTTCTGCACGCGCACGGCCTTCATTGACGAGAGCGGTCCGCAGCCCCTCGTCCTCAATCAACCATTCCATGCGCGTCCGCATCGCCGCAGCGTCGCGCGCCGGAAACGTCAGCATCGCGCCTTCGAGCACCCCGGGCGCTGCATCTTCGCATGCAACGACCGCCGTACGCGATGCCATCGCCTCGATCATCGGCAGCCCAAAGCCTTCCCGAAGCGACGGGTGGACGAGAGCGACGGCGCCAGCATACAGCGACGGCAAGTCGTTCGCATCGACGTCGCCGAGGAAGACGATGCGCCGCGATGGACGCTGCAATGAAAACAACGAGATTTGCAAATCGTTGTGGCCGGTCAAATAGAGATCGAATTCATGACGCTCGGGCAATCCGCCCCAGGCTTCGAAGAGCGTGGTCAGGTCTTTGTGCGCGCGGTGGTTTCCGACGTAGAGAAAATAGGGCCTCGTTCGCTCTCGTGGCGCAACGCTGCCGAGAAAGCGCTCTTCAACACCGAGCGGAATGACGCGCACGCGAGACCGATCGACCTTCAAGAAACGTTCGAGGTCGTGGACCGTTCGTTCGTCGTCTGTGATCACGCGCGCCGCGCGCCGTGCCATGTAGCGCACCGCGGTCCGATAGTACGGCCCGACTTTGGTCTTGAAGAATTGCGGGAAGCGCAGGTGAATCAGGTCGTGAATCGTCACGACGTATGGACGCGGCGCGAGCACCGGCGCGTAGAGCGAAAGAAAATGCGCTAAATCAACGCGCGCTTTGCGCATCGCTCGGGGAAGCGCAACCTGCTCGGCAAAACTGAAATTTGAACCACGGTCGAACATGACGTACGCGAACTCCGGCGCGACGCGCGGTAAGCGCTGCGCAAGCTCGATCGCGTAGCGTTTCATTCCGACCGACATCTGGCGTGTCAAACGGCTGTCCAGGCCAATGTGTTTCATGACGTGCGTAGCAGAGCTTTGTGAAAGACCGTTGGCCGATAACGCGCCGACCACCATGCGACAAACAACCCGCGCCACCCATCGAGCACCGCTCCGCGAATCAGAGCTAAATGGAAGAACCGCGCAATCGACCGTAGCTCCTCGGCCGCCAGCCTTGCCGGACTCGATGGAGTGACCGCCGATTCAAGATCGGTATAGCGCGCGAATTTCGCTCGGTACGATGCAGTCGTCGGATAAGAGTAGTGCAGCAGTGTACCCGGCAAATCGTCGACGCGCCCGGGCACAGACCAGACTTCGTGAACTTGAGCATCGTCGCTAACGGCACGCGAGCGCAGAACGCCGAGATGGGTTTGGAAGAGGCGCACAATACGTTCGTTCGTCCAGACACGCATCGGCCGGCCGCAGAAATATGTCGTCCGAGCCACCCGGTACGCATCGGCTTGACCGTAGGCTGCCAGGATGGCATCGCGCAACGTTTTATCGAGCGCCTCGTCGGCATCGATCATCAGCGTCCACGCTGTGCGAACCGCCGCCAATGCGAAAAGCCGCGCATCAATGAAGCCGCGCCAATCGCGCTGCAACACCTGCGCGCCGCGTTGACGTGCAATCTCTCTCGTTCGATCAGCTGAATACGCGTCGACAACCAAAATCGCGCATTGCGCAGGCAAACTATCCAGGACGCGGGGCAGATTCTGCTCCTCGTCCTTCGTCAGGATGACGGCGGTAATGTCTTGGGGGTTCAGCTGGAAACGGGCGACGCCATTGTGCGTTGCCCAACGGATGCCTCGTGTAGAAGAGTCGCGCCGATGAAGTCGCGATAGAGCGGCGCCGGGCGGTTGGGACGCGATTTGAATTCCGGATGCGCTTGCGTCCCTAAGAACCATGGATGCAGATCGACGGGCAATTCGATCACCTCTACCAGCGAGGTCTTGCCGACCTGATGGTGACCGGAGAACCGCATGCCGTTTTCGGCGAACAAATCGCGGTAGCGATTGTTGAACTCGTACCGGTGACGGTGCCGCTCGCTGATTTCCGTTTCACCATACGCAGTCTTTGCGAGCGTGTCGGGTTCCAACGTGCACGCGTAGGCACCTAAGCGCATCGTGCCGCCCATGAGCTCCAGATTCCGCTGGTCGGGCAGGAAATCTATTACGGGGTCGGGCGTCGTCTCGTCGACTTCACTCGTCATCGCCTCAGCAAGACCGCAAACGTTGCGCGCGAACTCGATGCATGCGAGCTGCATTCCGTAACAGATGCCCAGAAATGGAATCTTGTTTTCGCGCGCATGTTTGATGGCGCGCAACTTGCCCTTGACGCCGCGCGCACCGAACCCCGGAGCAACCAAGATGCCATGGCAGTCGTGCAGTACGCCGACGCCTTCATTTTCGACCGTTTCGGAATCGACGCGAGCGATTTCGACGTGAGCGTCATGCGCGATTCCTGCATGATGCAGCGCCTCGGTGATCGAGATATACGCATCTTTGAGCTCGACGTACTTGCCGATCAGAGCAACTCGCACGCGACGCTTCGGGCGCATGATTCGATCGACGATCGCAGCCCAATCCTCGAGCGCCGGCTCGGCGTGCGAGAGTTGCAGCTTGCGCACCGTCGCCTGGGCGAGGCCTTCGGCTTCCAGGTTGAGCGGCACTTGATAGGTCGTTATCGCATCCGCATTCTGCACGACCGCATTCGGTGAGACGTCGCAGAAGAGTGCGATCTTCTCTTTGAGCTCCATTGACATCGGCGTGGCGGACTGCGTGCGGCAGACAATCGCATCGGGCGAGATTCCGATAGCGCGCAACTCGCGTACCGAGTGCTGCGTCGGCTTCGTCTTCTGCTCTTCGGCGGCGCCGAGATGCGGTACGAGCGTGAGATGCACGAACATCACGTTCTCATCGCCGACGTCATAACGGATTTGGCGGATCGCCTCCAGGAACGGCAGCGACTCGATATCGCCGACGGTGCCGCCGACTTCGACGATGCAAACGTTGGCGTGGCTCTCTTCAGCAACACGCTTGATATGGGCTTTGATCTCGTTTGTAATATGTGGAATCACCTGGACGGTCGCGCCCAAGTAGTCACCGCGCCGCTCTTTGTCGATAACGGAGTCGTAGATTTGACCCGCGGTTACGTTGTTCGCGCGGGAGAGATTCTCGTCGATGAAACGCTCGTAATGGCCGAGATCGAGATCCGTTTCCGCACCGTCTTCGGTTACGAAGACCTCACCGTGCTGGTACGGGTTCATCGTTCCGGCATCGACGTTGATATACGGATCGAGCTTCTGAATAGAAACGCTGACCCCGCGGCTCTTCAGCAGGCGGCCTAACGAGGCCGCCGTGATCCCCTTCCCGAGCGAGCTAACGACGCCGCCCGTAAAGAAGATGTATTTTGCCATTACGGGATGATCTTATTCCGCACCGATCGCAGCGCTGCCTGTTGCGATCGTGATAAAGCGATCGATGTTCGCGTAATCGCGATGAACGCTACATCGTGCTTGAGGAAACTGCTCGCGGGCGAGTGCAAAGAGCCGGTCGAGCGCCGGAGGTGCAGCTTCGAGAAGTACGAGCGAATCGGCTTCGAGGAAGTCACGCAATTGCGGCAGCAGTCGCCGGTACAATTTGAGGCCGTCCGGGCCACCATCGAGCGCCGCTTTGGGTTCGAAGGCGGCGGAGTTGGGGCGGCGCGGTAACTGCGGCGTTGGAATATACGGCAGGTTCGCAACAATGCACGAGTAGCGCTTCCCCTTCACAGGCGCGAGTAGATCGCCGATCAGAAATCGACACCGCCCCGCGATGCCGAGTCTGCCCGCGTTTTTTTTAGCGGTCGCAATCGCGGCTCCGCTGACGTCGACAGCATCGACTCTGACGTTAGAAAGCCCCAGTGCAATCGCGCATGCGATCACGCCACTGCCGGTACCGATGTCGAGGACGCCGACGTTGCTTCGTGGTCGCAAGAATTCGAGCGCGGCCTCGACGAGATGTTCGGTTTCGGGCCGCGGCACGAGCACGTCGGCGTTGACGTCGTAAGAAGCGCCGAAGAAGCCGGATCGGCCCGTGATGTAGGCAACGGGCTCGCCGCTACGCCGCCTCTCGACGGCAGCGACGAAACAACGGCGGGCACTTTCACTTAACGCTTCATGCTGGTTGGCAATCAACCACGCCGAATTGCAATCGACGAAGTTTTCAAGCAGCCGGTAGGCATCAGCTCGCGGCGAATCGCCCGAAACGCGCAACTTTTCGATCCCGAAGCGAAGCGCCTCTCCGATTGTCACGCTCACGCCGTTGCCTTCTCACCTGCGAGTAAGCGTGCGCGTTCGTCCTTTTGCAACTCCTCGATGATGTGACCTAAGTTGCCTTCCATGAGGCCACGCAGATTGCCGAAGCTTTGATTGATCCGATGATCGGTGATGCGATCTTGCGGAAAGTTGTACGTGCGAATCTTCTCCGAGCGATCACCGGTGCCGACCTGCGAGCGACGCATCGAGCCGACCGCTTCTTCGGCCTCGCGTCGTTTGCGGTCGTACATGACGCTGCGCAACATCTGCATTGCACGCGCGCGATTCTGCAACTGGGAGCGCTCCTCGCTGCACGCAACGACAATTCCGGTCGGCACGTGCGTAATGCGAACCGCACTCTCCGTTTTATTGACGTGCTGGCCACCCGCGCCGCTCGCTTTGAAGGTGTCGATCTCGAGATCTTTCGGATCGATCTGAACCTCAGCTGTATCTTCCTCAATGAGAGGCAGCACCGCGACCGTCGCAGTGCTCGTATGGACGCGCCCCGCGGCTTCGGTGACCGGCACGCGCTGGACGCGATGCACGCCCGACTCATGCTTGAAATCTTTGTACGGCGCGCCGCCCTTGACGGCAAAGACGATCTCTTTGTAGCCGGCCGACTCGCTTTCGCTGATCGAGATCGTCTCGATCTTCATCTTCTGCGTCTCGGCGTAGCGCATGTACATGCGCGCTAGATCCGCGGCAAAGATACTCGCTTCATCGCCGCCCGCTCCCGCGCGAATCTCGATGAAGACGTCCCGTTCGTCATTTGGATCTTTGGGCACGAGCAGCGCTTCCAGCTGGGCTTCGATTTCGCGCTGCTGCTCGCGGAGCGCCCGATCTTCGTCTTGCGCGAGTAAGCGCATCTCGGGGTCGTCGGTCTCGCGCATCAATGCATCGTTGGCAGCAAGCGCGTCGCGCGTCGCTTTGAACTTGCGATACGTCTCCACGGTCTCTTCGAGGGCGGCCCTTTCGCGAGCCAGCGCCGTGACACGCGCTTGGTCGTACTCGCCGGGATGTGCAAGCTCGGCTTCGATTTCTTCGAAGCGCTTGACCGTTGTCTCTAGCCGTTCATATCGATCCATAACAAAAAGAAAAACGAGCTGCGCGCACGCAACCCGCTCCCTCGAAAACCAGCCCCGTTACAGAGCGCTTTCTGCGGTCTTACGCTCCTTACGCGCTTTGCGCTCCGCCGCTTCTTCCTGCTTCTTGCGAGCCGAAGCGACGCGCTGGTTGAACTTATCGACCCGGCCGGCGGTGTCGACGAACTTCTGCTGGCCCGTAAATAGCGGATGGCACGACGAGCAAATCTCGACGGCGATCTCCGGCACAGTCGAGCCGGCGATGAACGTGTTGCCGCAGGCGCAGTGCACCCGCGCTTCCGGGTACCATTTGGGGTGGATCTTCGCTTTCACAGCTCCCCCATTGTAACAGACCGTGCAAGCGTGCCGTTTTCAAGAAGGGGCATCAGCCCGAAAGAGCCGATGCCGAGCCCCGCCGCGAAGAAACCCCGCTCGACAATACGGAGGCCGCCGACGAAGTGAACCGCAACCTGTTCCTGCTAGTGATTGCTGCCATCGTCTTTGCGCCGATGGCCGTAGCCGCACAAATCTATCCGCCGCAGCCCCAGCAACCGCCGTTGCAGTCGGAGCCGGCTCCTGACGAATCGCCGACGCCCGATCCGAACCGTAAAGGACTCGACGGCGTTTGGGAAGTCCAGATTCAGCACACTGATGGGACGACCACCTACGACCACTTCAAGCTGACGCAAAACGGCAACACGATCGCCGGCACGTTCTTAGACAACCAACATAACAATAAGAAATATCCGGTCACGGGTTCGCTCGATGCAAAGAGCATCCACCTCGTGGTCACACGCGACGATGGAACGACGATGGTTTTCACGGGAAGCGTTGACGGCACGACCGATATGGTCGGCATGCTCACCGACGGTGCGCAGCAGATTGCCTTCACCGCGGCTTACCGTCCGAAGTACAAATTTATCGACACGATCAGTCCGTTGCCGGGCGGCATTGGCGGGGGAACGGGTACCCCACCCTAAGGTCTTCTAAGCTAGGTTTTCGCGCCTGCGGCGCGTTGCGCGAGCCGCTGCTCGACGTACGCCTGTAATCCGCCGGCGTCGATCAACGACTGCATAAACGGCGGAAATGCCGCAGCCTGATATTCTTTGCCGCGGGTTTTGTTGCGGATCGTTCCGCTCGACGGTTCAACCTCGATCTCATCGCCGGAAGCGATGTCGTCAACGGCTTGTGCACTCTCAAAAATCGGCAAGCCGATGTTGAGCGCGTTGCGATAGAAAATTCGCGCGAAGCTCTTGGCGATGACACCGGAGACACCGGCGCCTTTGATCGCAATCGGCGCGACTTCGCGGCTGGAGCCGCATCCAAAGTTCGTCTCGGCGACGATCAAATCGCCGGGTTTTACATTCGATGAGAATTCCGGATCGAGTCCCTCTAAGGCATGCTTGCCGAGCTCGACGGGATCGACGATACTGCAATACTTGCCCGGAATGATGACGTCGGTGTCGACGTTCTTGCCGTAGCGATGCGCACGGCCGCTCAATGTCTTTGCTGCCACTTTTCTCTTCCTAAGCCGTCACGAGGGTCAACGTGCGCGGATCCGTGATCTTCCCCGCGATCGCTGATGCTGCGCACGTCGCCGGTGACGCTAAGTAGATCTCCGCTTTCGGCGACCCCATGCGACCGACGTAGTTGCGATTTGTCGTCGAGATGCACCGCTCGCCGTCGCCCAGCGTTCCCATGTGGCCGCCGAAGCACGCGCCGCATCCGGGTGTATTGACCGCGCAGCCCGCGGCGACAAGCGTCTTTAGGATGCCTTCATCGGCGGCTTGCATGTAGACTTTCTGCGAGCCCGGATTGACGATGACGCGCAGCGACGACGCGATGCGTTTGCCGTCGAGGATCTGCGCTACGATGCGAAGATCTTCGATGTAGCCGTTCGTACAGGAGCCGATGAAAACTTGATCGACCGGCACATCCTCCTTGACGTCGCTGATCGGATGCACGTTGTCGGGAAGGTGCGGGAAGGCGATCTGCGGCTCGAGCGCCGCAACATCGATTTCGATTACCCGCTCGTACTGCGCGTCGGAATCTGCTCGCTCAACGATGAACGGCCGGTCGGTTCGCTCCTTGACGTATGCGATCGTCTTTTCATCGGCGTGGAAGATGCCGTTTTTCGCGCCGGCTTCGATCGCCATGTTCGCCATCGTGATGCGGCCCGTGATCGAGAGCTCGTCCACTGTTGAGCCATGATACTCGATCGCTCGATATGTTGCGCCGTCGATTCCGAGCGTCCCGACGGTCTTCAGCATAATGTCCTTAGCGTAAACCATCGGACCCGGTTTGCCGTCGTACACCATCTTGATCGACGCGGGAACCTTCAACCACACTTCGCCGAGCGCAAAAGCTGCCGCGACGTCGGTCGATCCCATTCCGGTTGCGAACGCGCCGAAGGCGCCATACGTGCACGTGTGCGAGTCACCGCCGACGATCAATTCACCCGGCGCGACGAGGCCTTCTTCCGGCAGCACGACATGCTCGATTCCGCCGCGTCCGACATCGAAGAAATTTTCGATCTGCTGCTCGGCCGCGAACTCTTTCATCAGTTGCGCGAGCTTAGCGGATTGCGCATTGTTCGCCGGAACGAAGTGGTCCTCAACGAGCGCAATCTTCGAGTGGTCGAAGACTTTTTCGGCGCCTTTCAGATTTCGAAAGGCGGCGATGGCAACGGCGGCCGACAATTCATTTGCCAGCACGAGATCAACTTTGGCGTTGATGATCTCGCCCGGAACGACGCGGTCGGCGCCGGCGTGGCGAGCCAAAATCTTTTCGGTGAGCGTCATGCCCATGGAGCGAACGTCCTTTCGTTTGGGAGCAGGCTGTAATTTTACCCATCCGCTCGCATGCCTCTCAGGCACGCTATGGAACCATTGACCGGGTGACCTCTTCATTTGTTTGCGGGGACGCCTACCGTGCCGAGGCGAGCGAGCTGGATGCCGAGATCGTCGAGGCAATCGCCGCTTGCCGGAGCGCCGGCCGCATGATGCCCGAAAGCGAGTTCAACTCGCTAGCGTTGCGCATCCTTGCGCATCAGCTCGCTTACAACGCGCCGTATGCGCGCTTTTGCGCGTCGCTCGGGGTCACGCCCCAAAACCTTCCGCGGCGCTGGGATGAGATACCGCCGGTCCCGGTGAGCGCGTTCAAGGACGCCATCCTGACGACGTTCCCGCCGCAGAATGCAGAGCTGCATTTCGAAACGAGCGGTACCACGCGAACGCGCTGCGGCACCCATCTCATGGAAAATGCACAACTCTATCGCGCGTCGCTGCTAGCGGGATTCGATGACGCCATCCTCGATGATCGCGCGAAACTGCGGTATTTCAACGTCCTTCCCAGGTTTGAGGAAGCGCGGCAATCCTCGCTCGCTTACATGCTCGATGTCGTGACGAAAGCGCGCGGCGACGGTAGCGATGGCTGGTACGTGCATGGCGAGCAGATCGCAGCGGAGTCATTCGTCGCAGATTTGCACCTGGCAATTGCTGACTGCGTTCCCGTTTGCATTACGGGTACGGCGTTCGGGCTCTTAAACTTGATCGATGCGCTTGACGAATGCAAGGAACGCTTTGTGCTGCCGTCGCGATCGCGGATCATGGAGACCGGCGGCTTCAAAGGCCGGACGCGAGAAATCCAGCGTAGCGAGTTCTACCGGCTGCTGAGCGAGCGCTTCGGAATCCACGAAAGTGCGATTGTTGCGGAGTACGGCATGACGGAGTTGGCGAGTCAAACTTACGACTCAAAGGCATCGCGCCACTCGCAAGAACGTATCAAAGGATCGCCCCCGTGGATGCGCTCACGTGTCGTTGACGTTAACGGGCGCACGGCAGGCGCCGGCGTGCTCGGAACGCTCGTTCATGTCGATCTAGCCAATCGGAGTTCGGTCATCGCAGTTGCGACGGATGACGTCGGTTATCACGCGGGCGAAGGGTTCGTGCTTCGCGGCCGCGCGGATGACGCTGAGTTACGCGGCTGTTCCCTGGATGCAGAGGAATTATGGTCGCGGGTCCGCTGAACCGCAACGCGCTGCGCGCGCTGCCGGCGCAGTCGATCATCGATACGATCGCAGAAGCCGCGCATGCTTGGACGGATCGGGCCCTGCCGGCCCGTGTCGATGCCCTCGCATCTATTGCGGCGCGCACTGGCTACTCGCGGCCGGTCGTTGAGTTTGCGCTCGATCAACTCTTTAGGCCGATTACGCCAAATGCGCTGCGCGCAACGATCACGGCGGAAATCGGCTCGGTTGAGGTGCTCGATCGCTTCATTTCGCAACCGAGCCGGCCGGATGTCTACGCGAGTCCGATCG
>JAFARW010000163.1 GCA_019245275.1 Vulcanimicrobiota bacterium | reverse complement strand
CAAGTCTACAGCGTGCACCTCGACCACATGCCCTTCTTCGCGACGAACTTCAGTACGATCGATCTTTCGCCGTTGGATCCGAACATGTGGTCAAAGCAATACGTTGTGCGCGTCGTCGATCGGCGAACCGGCTGGACGACGTTCGCCTTGCGCCCAAAGAAGGTAGATGCTCGTGACGGCAACCCGCTAGTACAGGCGTTTGCAACACTCGATGCGCGCTACTCAACCCATACGGTCACGATGCAATACTTGCACGGCACGATTCAGCTGAACATGCGCCTCGAAGAAACGGACGGCTATCGCCTTCCGGCCGGCGGCGACGTGAATATCGACATGCCCGGCGAAGCTCTCACGGCGCATGCGACTTTCACCGAGTACGCGATCCAAGAATCGACGGTGGCCGCCCGCTAGTACAGCGGTTGCTCGTGCGGGGCGGCTTTGATTCGATTCGGTCAAACCGCCGACGCGATTGCGGCGACACCTTCGAAGCTCGCTAAAATCGAGTTGCTCGCCCAGTATTTGCGTGCGCTTGACGATGCGGATCTCGCCGCGGCGACGCGATTCTTTACCGGCAATCCGTTCGCGGCCCGCGATCAGGGCGCGCTTTCACTGGGCGGAAGTACCATCGTCGCCGCCGCACGCGCGGCTTGGAATTTCAGCGACGCCGACCTTGCGACGCACTACCGTCGGCATGGCGACCTTGGCGCCGCGCTAGCACCGCTCATCAAACCTGCGACGAGGCTCGAGCTCTTTAGTGAGACGTTAGGCCCGGCATCAATGAAAGCGATTCTCGACCAGATCGCGGCTGCATCCGGAAAGGCAGCGACCCGCAAACGACAGCTGCTTTGTGAACGGATTTTGCGCGCTTGCCGGTCCGAACTCGAGGCGAAGTACGCAATCAAAATCATAACCGGCGAGTTGCGCATCGGACTCAAAGAGGGGCTGGTCATTGATGCGATAGCAAAAGCCTTTGAGCGCGACGCCGCTGAAATTCGCCGCGCGGTCATGGCAAGCGGCGATATCGGCGCGGTCGCAGTTGCAGCACGTGCAGGCACTCTGCAGGAACTGGCGGTTTCCTACGGCTCTCCGATCGGATTCATGCTCGCATCGCCCATCCTGTACGGTTCCTCGTATCGTGAGCTCCAGGGCGCTAAGTGGATCGCAGAAGACAAGTTCGATGGAATTCGCGCGCAGTTGCACAAGGACGGCGACATCGTGCGCATTTTCTCGCGAACGCTCAACGACGTCGCGCATTCTTATCCTGAAATCGTCACCGATGCACGAGCGATACCGGGTTCAGTGATCTTCGATGGTGAGATCATCGCCGAAAAAGAGGGGCGCGTACTCCCGTTCCGCTACCTCCAGGCGCGCCTACAGCGCAAAGACATCTCCGCGCAACTGCTCGAGGAAGTTCCGGTTACATTCGCCTGCTTTGACTTGCTCGCGCACGGTCAACGATTCTTGCTTGATGAGCCCCTCGAATCGCGTCGCAAAGAACTATCCCGCATATCGATCACCGGTGACCATGTGAGGTTTGCATCGTGGTCGTATTGGGACAGCGATGCCGGCGCGGATGCGCTCCATGAACGCTTTGAAGATGCGCGAAGGCGCGGCCACGAAGGGCTCATGCTCAAGCGCGCGGAGTCGCCATATCTTCCGGGACGCCGCGGGAAGTGGTGGCTGAAGCTCAAGCGTGAGCTGTCGACGCTCGACGTCGTCGTCGTCGGCGTCGAGTGGGGTCATGGGAAGCGCGCGAAGGTTCTGTCCGACTATACATTCGCCGTGCGTGGCGACGACAATCGGCTTCTGACGATTGGGAGGGCGTACTCCGGGCTGACTGACGCGGAGATCGCGCGGCTGACGGAGTGGTTCTTGGAGCACACGCTTCGCGACGCTCCCGCCGCAGGCAGAGGATGGCGGCATGCGATACCCGTTGAACCGCGCGTCGTGATCGAGGTCGCATTTGACATCATCCAAGAGAGCGCGCTGCACGAAAGCGGATTTGCGCTGCGTTTTCCGCGCATTGTCCGCATTCGCGACGATAAGCCCCCGGAGGATATTGACACGATCGATCAGGTACGGAGCATCTATGCGGCGATGCTGGCGCGCGAAGGCATCGCGTCACCCTCTCCCGCATAAAACATTTGGAGGATGCGATGCACGTGACGGTTCTTAACGGATGACCGGCTTAGCGCACGTCGCGCTTCACGTCGCCTTATGCGGTCCGATCGCCAGGCTCGCACCTCAAACTCCGCTCTCGATGCACGTTCGCGTCCTCGATCGCATCGGCGAGACGCAGGTGGATCGATCGTATTCGCTGCAGCGCGGTTATGGCGACGAAGCGATCGTGGAATTCGATACGGCGCGTGGCCTCTACCGGCTTCAGGTCAGCGCCCCCAGATACCACTGCAGTGCCTCCGACTTCCTCGTCTTTATGCCGGACCACGCTCGTAACATCGGCGAACGCCTGACGAGTGGATTCTATCGCGAAAGCGTCCCGCTGATCTTGAGCGGAACGACGCCGCCCGCGTTCGCGTATACTCATCCGGAATTCGTTGCGCTCGATGCGAGTCGCGCACTCTGCAACCAGCCAATCTCAAACCCGTTGCCGATTCACGCCACATTTGAGAACGATCAAGACTCCTACTATGCGCAACTCTACGCCGATCCGCTCGAAGCGCCGGGTCGCCCGCTGCAGCTAGCGTTGAAGTTGCGAACCGCGGCCGCGCAATTTCACTACGTCCGCATCCCGGCGACATTTCCGGCGCCGCCGACAAACTGGCCTTACGCTTACGAGTTAAATATTCCGGAGGACTACATCGACCAGCTCGCTACGGAGCCGGTCGACACCCTGCTCTGCCCGAAGTTCATCAAGACGTCCGTCTCGTAAGCTTAGAGCAAGCGGCCGTCGTCGGAGCGGCCGAGCAACTCCTTTCGCGTGATCGCGATCGGCGGATCGCCATGCGCGAGAAACGCATCGTGGAAACGCTGCAGAGAGTATGACGCGGCCATCTTTCTCCGGTAGTCGCTGCGTAGTTTGAGAAGCTCCAACTTGCCAAGCGTGTAGTAGCCGTAGAGTGGGTCCTGCGTGCCGCGCAAGGCTTCGCGGTGCGCCGGCTCCTGGCCGACAAATGCATTCGCGATGAAGAATTGCGTCGCTTGGTCGACGGTCATTCCTTGCGTATGCTCGCGCAAACCGACGATGTAGCGCGCTTCTCGCAAGAGGGCACCCTGAAGCTGCGCTAAGCGAACCTTGGGATTCCCGTTTCCCCAACCTTCATCGACCATCATCTGCTCGTCATAGTGCGCCCAACCTTCGGCGTACGAAGGGCTCGCAAAAAGCCGGCGGATCAGCGAGAGCTTCTCGTGACGGTTCAACGTGAAGTTCACGTAATGACCCGGCATCACTTCATGCGCCCCAACGATCGGACGGTAGTAATTGTTGAAGAACGCGAGATGTGAGTCCGCGCGTTGCGGCGACCAATCGGGCTCGACCGGCGTAACGTTGTAGTATGCCTGCGTCGCGACAGTTTCGAGCGGGCCCGGCGCATCCATCGACGCGAATGTCGTTTGACGCGCAAACACCGGCGTCGGAACGACCTTGATATCGTAATCCGGTGGCAGCGTCACGATGTGGTGTGCGATGACGAAAGCATGGAGATCGTCGAGATCGCGCTGCGAGGCGGGCAGCAACTGATCGGCCGTCGGATGGTCGGCGCCGATTTCATCGGCGACTGCCTGCGGCGTTTTGGCAGGATCGATCTGCTTTGCAACTGCGACGAACTGCGCTTTCGTTTGCGCCAACGCTTGCGCTCCCACGCGCTCGTATTGCGCAAGCGGGATTGGCGTCAGCTCTTGAAGAGCGAGCCGCGCCGCGAAATCTTTTGCGCCGATCGCGTACGTTCCCGACGGATGCGCAAACGGTCCGCTCGCCATCCGACCGCCGAATTGCTGGATCGCCGTAATCACAGCCGCATTCGCCGCTTGAAGTTGCGATTGCAGCGTCGGATCGCTGACGTCATGAAATGCTTGCGGCACGATCGTTGAAAAGAAGACGATCGAGCCCTTGATGTCGGCGCCTTCGATCTGAGCGGTCGTTGGATCGACGCTTGTAATGTTTGCGGCGCCGGCTTGCAGCAGACCGGGAATCAAGTGTTCGCGCGCAATCGCGTCGCGCATCCGCACGTCGAGCGGCGCGAAGTCGCGTTTGATCAGCGAGAAGATCGCGTTGGACGCTGCGCCCGTGTAGGAGCTGGGGTGGTGCCGCCAATTCTGTTCGGTCTCGAGCGAGAGAAGTGTGGCCTTTAACCGGCTCTCAAAGATCGCGTAGTCGTACCCAGCCTCGGTCGAGAGCTTGCGACGATCGATCGCATGCAATGCGCGCAAATACGACTTCGCGATTGCAACTCGCGAGCGATACGCCGACGCACTGTACGATCCGAGCGCCGTGTCGTAGGTGTGAACGCCGGCATTCGTCGCCTGGACGGGATTATCGCGCCAAGCGTACGCGAAGTAGGCTTGCGAGAGCGCAGTCAGCGCGGAATCGGCGGACGGACGAGCCGGCGCCGGTACGGCAGCAAGTTGCGCGGCTAGGACTCCGGCAGAGAACAGCGCGGCGATCACAGGATCTTTCCGTCGTCCGCACGCCCTAAGATCAGCGGACGCAGCAGCGGAATCGGTGGATCGCCGTGCGCGAGCAATGCATCGTGGAATTTCTGCAACGTGAACGCCGGTCCGACCATCTTCCGATAATCGTCACGCAGCTTAAGGATCTCGAGTTTGCCCAGCGTGTAGTACCCGTACATCGGATCCTGCGTTCCGCGCAGCGCCTCGCCATGCGCGACCTGCCGCGTTTCAAAGGCGTTCTGCATGAAGAAGTTCGTGGCCGCATCGACGCTCATGCCTTGCGTGTGCTCTTTGACGCCGACGACATAGCGTGCTTCGCGCAAGAGCGCTTCACCCAACTGCGCGAGACGAACGCGGGGATCGTGATTGCCCCAGCCTTGATCGACCATCATCTGCTCGTCGTAGTGCGCCCATCCTTCAACGGTCGCAGGGCTCGTTAGAAGCCGTCGCGTTAGGCTGATATTGAGATGCCGATCGATTGTGAAATTCGTAAAGTGGCCGGGGTAGACTTCGTGAGCGGAGATGATCGGCCGCGTGAAATCGTTGAAGAGGCCTAAGAACTGCTCCTTTTGCTGCGCCGACCACGCTGGATCGACCGGAGTTACGTAATAATACGCCTGCGTCGCGACCGTTTCGAGCGGTCCGGGTGAATCTTCCGCCGCTTCGGTTGTCGCGCGCTGGAAGGCCGGCGTGTCGATGACCTTGATGTTCGCATCGGGCGGAAGCGTGATGATGTGGTGTGCAATCACAAACGCGCGCAACCGCGTTAGGTCGTGTTGCGCGGTCTGCAATAAACTTGAAGCCGCCGGATGCACTCTATAGAGCGCCGCGAAGACCTGCTGCGGCGAATGTTTCGGGTCGATTTGCCTGGCGGTCGCGACGAAGCGTGCTTTGGTTTCCCGGAGCGCGCGCTGACCGATCGCCAAGTACTGATCGAGCGGCATATCGACCGCCATCTCATACTGTAGGCGCTTACGGTACACGTCCGGACCAATCGCGTACGTTCCGCTCGGTTTGATGCCGCGAATCCACGCTGCAAAGGATGCCATCGCGGCTGCCGCCGCCGCATTGGCGGCACGCAGCTGCGCCTGAAGCTTGCGATCCTTGACGTCTGCGAAGCCAAGCGGCACCGTGTCCTTGAAGAAGGAAATCGAGCCGGCAGCATCTTCAGCCGAAACCGCTTTCGTCGCCGAGTCCACCGTCGTCGTGTTGGCTCGGCCCGCTTGCAGCATCCGCGGAATCTGACGCTCCCGCGAGATTGCATACCGCATTCTCGTTGCAAGCGGCGCGTAATTGCGACTCATCAATGTAAAGATGGCGCCGCTGGCAGCACCGACGTATTGATCGGGATTGTGCCGCCACTGAGCGAGCTGACCGGTTAGGAGCAGATCATCTTTAAGATTATCGCTGAGCAATCGCGCATCAAGCGCGACTTCGGGCGAAAGCTGCGAGGTATCGAGTGCACTCAACTTCGCCAGAAAGGTGTGGTCCTTTGCGAGTTGGCGCGCCACGGCTGCAGCGGAAAAATCGCCGAGCTGCGAATCATAGGTGTGCACGCCGATAAAGGTCGCGCCGATCGGCTGCGTGCGAAAGTTGTCAGCGAAATACGCTCGCGCGATCGCCTCGTACTGCTGGTCGGCGCCCGGTGGCGAAGGCGAGGCAGCGCCGAGCGCCGCAAAGCAAAGCGCCGCCGCCAGAAAGCGGCCGGCGTTCAAGCGACCGTTAGCGATTCTTGAAGCGCGCAACGCGCTTTTCGTTGTAAGCGGCCAGCCCTTCTTTGGCGTCCTCGCTCTTGAAGAGGAGTGACTGCAATTCCCGTTCCAGTGCCAACGCATCATTCAGCGGCAGTTCAATGCCGGTTTGCACGCTCCGCTTGATATGGCCGACCGCCATTGGCGCCTTGTTCGGGGACGTGAACTGCTTCGCATACGCGAGCACTTGCTCGCGGAACGAGGCTGCGTCACCCTCCAAGATGTCATTGATCATGCCGAAGTCGAGCGCTTGCTCGAAGCTAAAGGTGCGCCCGGTCGCCATCAACTCGATTGCGCGCGACTTTCCGACGAGGCGCGCGAGACGCTGGGTTCCGCCGGTGCCGGGAAGCACGCCGAGCGCAACCTCCGGCAGGCCGATCTTGCCGGCATCTTTACGCGCAATCCGGACGTCACACGCCATCGCAATCTCGAGACCACCACCAACGGTGTGGCCGTTCAACGCGGCAATGACGAGCTTGGGCGTCTGCTCGAATCGCGAGAGCGTCTCATTCGCATGCAAGCAAAACATGTATTTGAACTGCGGCGTGACCGTGTTGAGCATCCCGATGTTCGCGCCGGCCGAAAAGAACTTCTCGCCGGCACCACTGACGACAATCACTTCGACATCATCGTCAAATCGTGCATCGAGAATCGCGTCGTCAAGCTGCCGCATCATCTCGTGCGTATACGTGTTAGCAGGCGGATCGTTCATCTCGATCACCGCGATGTGTCCGTCGCGGCTAGAGTTAATTAGCCGTTTTCCGTCGTAGGAGCGAGCCTCCCGTCCGAAGGGAGTCTCGGTTTTCGCGCCGTTTCCGGCAACGTCGGGCTTCGTTTGCTGAACGGTCATGCTGCGGCTTTTCCTTTCGGTGCGATCCAACACGGGTTTTTGAAATATTCGGTCAACGTGGCTTCATCTTCGGCGTTCGGCAGAACGCTCGGCGCGTAAGCGCTCCACTCATCTTCCGTTAGACGGCGCCCGTCGACGCTCCAGCGCTGATCTTTGAACTCGCCGATCTCACGATTGAAGCGCATGTCGGGGACGAACAGTTTTGTCGCCGACGGATTTACGCTATTGACCATCTCGACGGTCTTGCGCGCCTCGTCGTAAAACTGGCCGCGGGCCCGTTCGTTCAGGTGCTCGCGATCGGCCGCTTCAGGCGTCTTCCCTTCGTCAACTCTTCCTTTGATGCCCCACGCATACGCCCACTGCGCCGAACTCGAGTGATCGGTCCCGAAGAGATCGAGCGAGCCCGAGAACCACTTGTTGTAGTACTTCTGCTGCAGCTCAACCGGAATGACGCCGGCTTGCGCGATTCGCTTCAAACCCGACACGCCCGTTCCCATGTGAAACGACTCCTCCCGCAGCATCGGTCCCATCGATTGCGCGAGCGGGGCGAATCCCGAGTGCGAGAGCATGGTCAATTGAAACTTCCCGTCGCGATCCATGAAATTCGTGTACGCAAAGAAATCGAGCCAGTGCGTAACGTCGTCGTTGAAGGCGTTCAGTAGCCGGTTCTTCTTGCCGTAAGCACGACGCTCGAGCATCTTCTGGGCTTCGATCTTGCCGTCTTCTCCGAATTGCTTGATCATCAGATGACACATCTGATAGCCGTGACGCGTCTCTTCAACCATGATGCGCACGAGCGACGCGAGATCGTATTCGGTTGGCGCATTGTTGACAAGAAACCGTTGCTGCTCGTTGGAGGCGAACTCCGTGTCGCCCTGATAAACGACCATGTTGAGGACGGCGTCGCGCATGCGTTGATCCGGGATTTCTAGGACCTTCTCCCACTTACGCTCGCCGGCGAATTCACCGAAAGTAATTTCATTGGTCGGCAGCTCGCCGTACTTGGCTTCGAATTGGTAGCCGGGCATGTAGCGCTCGACGAGCTCTTGGTCCAGGCCGATGTCCTCTTGCCACTGCTTCAAAAGGTCGATCCAGTCGTCGAAAGTCGAAATACGTGTCATAGCCCTCCGGTATAACGGATTTACGTAACGTCGTGAGAATTACGTTATACCATGCCGGTGAGAAGCGGTGTCAAGGCGGGGCACGCGGCGTCCCTGATCTTTACGCTGTACGGCGATTTCGGTCACTTGTGCGACGGCCAGCTGCCGGTTGCCAGTCTGATCGCGCTGATGGCCGAGTCGGGGGTGGCGGAGCAGGCAGTTCGCCAGGCCCTTTCACGAATGACCGCTCAGGGCTGGCTCGAGCGCATCAGATCGAACGCCCGCGCGCTCTATCGGCTCACGGAAAAAGGCGCCCACCGCATCGAGCAGATCGCGCCACGCATCTACGAGCCGGCGGTAGAATGGGATGGTCGCTGGCGCATTGTCGTTTACGGTGTTGCGGAGCGCAAACGCCAACTGCGCGACCGCCTGCGCAAAGATTTGACGCTCCTTGGCTTGGCGCCGCTCCAACCTTCGATCTGGATTTCACCACGCGACGTACGCGCTGAAATTCTCGAGTTAGTAAAACAACCGCAACTCATCCGTGCCGTGCAGCTGTTCGTCGGCGACTATGAAGGACCGTCGAGCGATCGTGAGTTGCTCGAGCGCTGTTGGGATGTCGGCGAAATCGCGACGGATTACCGTGAGTTCATCGCATCGTATGAACCGCGCTTCGAAAAGGAGCGGGCGAAGCATACGCTGACCGAGCGCGATGCCTTCGTCGAGCGCCTGCAGCTGGTGCAAGATTTTCGAAGATTCCTATACATCGATCCGGGTTTGCCAAGCGCATTGCTGCCTGCGCACTGGCCCGGCAGTGTTGCGTCAGGATTGTTCCGTCAATACTATACGCTCGTCGCCCCGAAAGCGGAACGCTTCTTTACTCTTCGCCTTCGTGAAGGTGCAAGTGGCAGCCGTCCTCGGCATCGCTAAGCACTTCGCGCGCTTCAGCAAGCACCGACGATGAAATCGTTTGCGTCGGTTCGACGCTGCCTTCTTCAGCTAAGAAATCGGACTCGGCCCAATCT
>JAFARW010000107.1 GCA_019245275.1 Vulcanimicrobiota bacterium | reverse complement strand
ATCGAGCATTTTCTCGCGAACCAGCGCGCGGATGGATCGTGGGCTCTCTATTACGACGGGCCGGCCGATCTGAGCACGACGATCGAAGCGTACGTTGCGCTCAAAGTTTTGGGCTTCGATCCGAATGCGCCCGAGATGCATCGCGCGCTGGCGTTAATTCGGCGCCTCGGCGGCCTTGCGAAAGCCCGTGTCTTTACGAAAATCTGGCTAGCGCTCTTCGGAAAGTATCCGTGGGACGGAATCCCGACGCTGCCGCCGGAGCTTGTCTTCTTTCCGCCGTCGGTTCCGTTCAATTTTTACGACTTCTCGTGCTGGGCGCGTGGAACGATCGCGCCGCTGTGCGTCGTCATCGCGCGACGACCCGTTCGCGCACTCGGCGTCGACATCTCCGAAATTATCGTGGATGGCACGCAAGATTCGATGAATCGCGTTCCCGGCGGCGGGACGTTCTGGTGGCTCGATCGCTTCTTAAAGCTGTACGAACACAGTCCGTGGCGGCCGACTCGGCTTCGTGCACGCCGGCGCGTGATCGATTGGGTCGTCGACCGACAGGAAGCCGATGGCAGTTGGGGTGGGATTCAGCCACCTTGGGTTTACTCGTTGATCGCCCTCAGCATCGAAGGTCGCGGACTGGACGATCCGGTCATGCAGCGTGGCTTGTCAGGTATGGAACGGTTTGTTTTACACGATGAGGCGCAGGGTTGGCGTTTCCAGGCATGCATGTCGCCGATTTGGGATACCGCGTGGGCCGTGCGCGCGTTGCACGCGGCGAATTTCGACTCGTGCCAGCCGGCGATGCAACGCGCGGTTCAGTGGCTGCTCGACGAACAGATCCCCCCGGGTAGTCCCGGTGATTGGCGCATCCGCGTCAAGGGCGTCGACTGCGGCGGTTGGGCTTTCGAATTCGATAACGATGCTTATCCGGATGTCGACGATACGACCGTCGTCGTGCTGGCGCTCTTGGAAGGCGGCGCGCGCGATCGGGTTGATGCCGCAGTCCAGCGAGCCGTTGAATGGACGCTCGCGATGCGCTCGAGCAACGATGCATGGGCCGCATTCGATCGTGACAATGAAGACACGCTCGTCTATCGGATGCCATTTGCCGATTTTGGCGCCCTGATCGATCCGCCGACGGAGGATGTAACCGCACACGTGCTCGAGATGCTTGCGGCGGTCCAATACGGCGTCGATGATCCCTACGTGGCCGGGGGTCTGCGCTATTTGCGCCGGACGCAACGGCTCAGCGGTGCCTGGTTCGGCCGCTGGGGAGTCAACTATATTTACGGAACGTGGTGCGTTCTGTCGGCCCTGGGGGCGCTTCGGGCCGGCGATGACATGGTGCAGCGCGCCGCGTCCTGGCTGATCGAGCGCCAGAATCGGGATGGCGGCTGGGGAGAGACCTGCCACTCGTACGTGGACGAATCGTTTGCAGGCGTCGGTGATAGCACGCCCTCGCAAACCGCGTGGGCCGTGATGGGGCTTCAAATCTCAGGTCTGGGCGAGAATGACGCGTGCCGGCGGGGAATGAACTTTATCGTGGAGCGACAAGGAACAGACGGGACATGGGACGAGCCGCAGTTTACAGGCACGGGTTTTCCGGGGGACTTCTACATTAACTACCATCTCTATCGACATCTCTTTCCGATGATGGCTTTGGCACAAGACGCCGCCTTGCGCGGTCGCGCCCTCGTGCCGCAGGGAGCAGCGCGATGAGCGTTCCGTGGCAACAAAAGGTCGCTGTCTTCAAATACATCATGGGCAAGAAGCTGCGCGGGGTAGCGAAGTACCCGCTCGTCTTGCAACTGGAGCCGCTTTATGCATGTAATCTAGCGTGCGCCGGTTGCGGTAAAATTCAGCACCCGAATGACATCTTGCGCCGGCGGTTGACCGTTCAGGATGCGATCGACGCGGTCGAGGAATGCGGCGCGCCGATGGTATCGATTGCCGGTGGCGAGCCGCTCATGCATGCCGAGATCGCGCAGATCACCGAAGCGCTGATCAAGCGCCGCAAGTTTGTCTACCTCTGTACGAACGCGATCTTGATGGAGCGCAAGCTCGACCTCTTCAAGCCTTCGGTCTACTTCGCTTGGTCGGTTCATCTCGACGGCCTGAAAGAACGTCACGATGAGTCCGTCTGTCGCTCCGGCATCTTCGAGAAGGCAGTAGCCGCAGTCAAAGCTGCGCAAGCACGCGGATTCCGCGTCACAACGAACACCACGTTTTTCAACCAGGACGATGCGAGTTCGATTCGCGCGGTTCTCGATTTTCTCAACGAC
>JAFARW010000106.1 GCA_019245275.1 Vulcanimicrobiota bacterium | reverse complement strand
GCGGTCTCTAGGATGCGGCGGCCGATTCCCTGACGCCGCCGTTGGGGAAGCACCGCGATCGCTTCAAGGTGGCCAAGTGACTCGCCGACGCGCATGCGCAGCGCCCCGATGATTTCGTCGCCAGCGAGCGCTGCAACGTCGTAGGTTTGCTCGTGCCAAACGACGTTAAAGCCCCACAGCGTATTCAGTGCCTCGCGGCGTGCCTTCTGAAAGAAGGCGTCGGCGCGGGCATCGTGCAGCCGTACAATCTCAATCGGTGGCAGCGGCGACCTCGATGTCGGCATCAAAGCGGTACCCATCGCGCGCGGCGATGACCCGCCGGCCCGAGCCGTTTTCCAGCTGCTCGGCCAGCTCGTCCGGATTTTGTTCAAGCATCTTCGTGCCGAAGTGCGAAAGGATCGCTACCTTCGGGCGCACGCCGTCGAGAACGCGCACGGCGTCATCAAATGTCAAATGGTCAACGTCCATCGTATCTCGATAGCGCAGGACGTTGACGATCAAGACATCCGGCTTGTGCCGCGCATAGTCTTCGATCAGGCCATCGAAGAAGCGGCCGCATGGCATGTATGAAATCGTGCGTCCATTATGCGTGAAGTGTAAGCCATACGTCTCGACGGCATGCACGTGCTGCATCGACGTGCTCACCTCGACTTCGCCAATGCGGTAGGGTCCCGCGCTTGGTTTAAGCCGTTCGACCTTCTCGACGAAGCGTAAGGCATAAGGAAATACAACGTGTTCGCCCTCGAGCGCATCGCTCGGCGCAAGTAGCATGCCGCGCTTACGAAACCCACCGTGCGTCATCGCCTCGATCATGATATTGATATCGTTGCTGTGATCGAGATGCTTGTGGGAGAGCACGAGCGCGCTCAGCTCCGACGGCACGCATGGCGGAACGGTTGAGAGCGCGCGCACCAAAGCTCCGGGTCCGGGATCGACATGGATCTGCGTCGCGCCGAAGCGCATCCACATCCCGCCCGAGGCACGCAGTTGCCGCGCGACGACAAAGCGCGCTCCGCCGGTACCTAAAAACAGAACGCTCGCACTCATCCGCTGCGCGTTTCCAGCCACTCCTTGAGGAGCGGAAAAAGTTGCGCTCGCCCGACTTTTGAGGCGACCATGCCGATGTGGCCGCCATCGACTTCACGGTATGTAATATCGCTTGATCCGAGCGCGTAGCGGACCGCGCGTGATGAATCGGCGGGCACGATCGCGTCGCCCGGCGCCGCGACGATCAGTGTCGCGGCTTCGATGTTGTCCGGATCAATCGGCGTGCCATTGAACGTAAGCCGGCGCGAGCACAAGCGGTTTTCCTGATAAAACCACTCGACCCACTCGCGAGCGGCCGCGCCCGGAAAAGCAACCCAATCGTTTGCCCAGCGGTCCATCGCCGCGAATGCGCTCACGGAATCTTTGCTCTTGTACGATCCGCCGAACGCGAGCGCGGCGCGCGCCTTCGCCGTCGGGCGCAGCAGCGTAAAGACCGTTTCAACCATGTGAGCCGGAACGTTCCCAAAGATCTGCGTGATCCGGTCGATGTCCAAATAGCGCCGCTTGCACCAGCGCGCGAGGACGCCGCCGGCTTCAAAATCATAGGGCGCGGCGAGCAGAATCAGATTGTCTTTCCGAGTTGACTTACACAGTGCGCTGTACATCAACGCCAGCGTTCCACCCATGCAGTAACCCAGCAGCGTGACGCGCTTCGCGCGCGAAAACCGTCGCACTCGCTTAACGGCGCGGGCAATGCATTCGCGGACAACGACCTGCAATGAAAGACCGGCGTCTTCGTCGCTCATCATGCCCCAGTCGATCAGGTAAACATCGTGTCCCGCGGCGCACAGCGATTCGATCAATGAAAGCCCCGGCGAGAGATCCAGGATGTACGATCGGCTGATCAGCGCCGGAATGCAGATCACCGGCTTGCGATAGCGGGCTTCAGAAAAGAAATGCAACACCGACATTTTGCGGTGTTGCATGATAATCTCGTATGGAGTTATTCCGTAGTAGCCGATGGCTTTGCTCAACTCACCA
>JAFARW010000063.1 GCA_019245275.1 Vulcanimicrobiota bacterium | reverse complement strand
GCAGGGTGTCGTCGGGCTAAATGGGCCGCCCGTTATCACTCCTTTGTCGATTGGCACGCCGGTAAGCGGGTTGATGCACGAATTTGTATTGAATTCGTTAAACCAGAATGTCCGCGCACCGCCCGTTGTATCCGCCCCCAGGAACGTGAATTGATCCCACCGCAGGCCGAGATTAATGAGCAGTTTGTCGTTCGGCCTCCATTGATCGGTGATCGATGCCGCCGAGAATTTCGGCGTAACAGTGTTGTAGGTTGCTGAGAGGCCGTTCTCGACGACGAAGTATTCGCACGGTCCGCCGCCGCACGTTGCGCCGCCCGGAATTGACGGCAGCGGTTGTCCCGGCGCGAGCAGCTGCGTGCCACCATTATTGCAGGAGATCGGATTACCGCTAAACGCTGGATCGAAGCAGATCCCTGCGTTTGGATTGTTGGCATTGACGAGCGCGACTTTTCCGCCCCCATTGAAGAACGACGAGTTATTATCGCGCACCGTTGAAGCGGTGCTGTAGGATGCCTGCGCTTCGACGAGATGCTGCGGATTGATTTGATCGGCAAAGCTCGCGCTAACGCCTCGCGTATGCGTCAGAAGCTCATAGTCCGGCCCGGATGGCCCAAAGAACAGCGAGGTGGCGCTCTGCGGACCGTTCTGCAGCCAATCCGAGTAATAGGAGTAACCGTAGATGCGGAAGTACGCGTTCGTACTCAAGTTCTTCTGATATTGCAGCTTGACGATCTCTTGGTCGTTCCAGATCGTATCGCGCGCGCTGAGCGGAATTATCGCCGGCGTCGTGCATGACAGACTGCCAAATCCCGGTGTATTGATGCACCGGTTCGTCGGAGAGTTCGGGAAGAAGTACGGCAAGAACATCGATTGGTAGTTGGGCGACAGTGGCGCACCGACGGAACCGCTATAAACGGCCGAATCTGTCCAAGCCGGAAAGCCATTGCCGATCGTGTTGAACACATTTTGGCCGAGATCGTTCGTCGAATCGTAGAACGTGGTCTTGAGCAGCTGGCTATCCCAGAGCAGTTGGATGTCGTCTTTTCCCGCATCATTGTGGTGCGGAATTCCGATATGGACGTTCGCAACGACGTCGCGGTCTGAAAGACCGGACTCTAAGTAGGTGTTTGGTCCCGAAAAAACGGCGTTGCCGGATGGATCGAAGCCGATCACGTTGCCGTAGGTCTGCGAATACGCCGACCCGTTCCACGGATCGATGTAGCGGAAATCGTCATTCTGGTAGCCGCCCACGCCGACGTAGTATGAGAAATTGCGATTCGGAGTTGCGCCTCCGGCCTCGGCACTCAGCTTATGGTAGTATGCTGGGCCGCCCACGCCGACGTCGATCAAACCAAATCCCGGATATGTTCCGGTTCGAATGACCTGGTTGATGTAACCGGCGAGACCCTGACCTTCGGAATTCGCCGGCGAAGCGCCGGTATACACCTGAAGTTCTTGCTGCCCGAGCGAGGAGGCCGTTCCGGCCGGATAGTTATCGAAGCTGCGGTTGACCGGAACACCGTCGAGTTCGTAACCGACCTGGTCATAATCGCCGCCGCGAATGTGGACTGTTTGGTAGTAACCGTTTTGGTTCATCGGCTCGTAAACGCCCGGCACTGAAGCAATCGCTGAATAGGCATTGTTTAAGCCGCCGCCGCCGCCCAGCGCGCCGACGCGCTCGGCCTGAGCAGCATTGACGGAATAAACATCCGCGGTCGTGCCCGACTTCACAAGGTCGCTCGCGGAGCGACTTGTCACGTTGCCGATCTCTCTTAGTTTGGGCTCGACGCTCAGCGTGACGGTCTGCGTTTGATCGGCAAAAACGACGTTGCCGGAGTGGCTCGTCGGCTCATACCCATCCTTTGAAACGGAAATCGTATAGGTGTCCGGAGCAAGCGAAACAAAGCTGAAATGCCCTGTCGCATCCGTACGCGTTGTGGTGGTCTGCGAAGGACTGGTTGCCGTGACTTGGGCATCCGCCAGCGGTTTGAGGGTCCGCGCCTCGTAGACCGAGCCGGTCAAGGCGCCCGTTGTGCCGGCCAGTGCCCACGTTCCCTGGGCCAGCATCGCGAGCGACGCCATTACGGCGAACAGCGCAAACCGAAAGTACGTTCTTTGCATCTCATCCTCCAGAGATCGGAACCTTAATCGGGACCTTAAGAAATGCCAGCTTTCACAGCGCAAATCCTATGGCCCGCAGCACACAAAATGAGAGACATCTTAAAGGAAAGTCAACGAAAATCAAAATCGCCTACCGATCGGAGCCGACCTCGCACGATTCAAAGTCGAAACTGTATAAGCCGAGCCCATACCGCTGCGGCGAAAGCGCGAGCTCGTGCTGGCCGAAGTGCTTGTTCATCAGCAAGTCGTAGGCACGCGAGGCGTTGACGTCAACGTAGGAAGTGCCGTCCGGCGCGTAGCGGATGTCGGCTCCTGCGTCCGGCTTCGCGATCGGCGCGCCGTCTTGGCTCACGTTAACTCGGGTTGAGCCGCCGTCTTCAGGACGCATGACGGCAACCACCTGAATCGCATGGTACCTGAGGGTCACCGTGGCGTCGTTCGCGGCAGAAACCACGGCTTGATCTGTCGGCCGCCAGTAGCCTTTAAGATAGACGGCGCCGTCCTGGTGCGACCCTGGGTCGGCAAAGTTGTTCTCGGCTGTTGAATTCATGTAGCGCGCGAGATTCGCCGGGCCGGGTCCACGCATGAGCCCTACCTGCACCTCCGGAGTATGCGGATAGCAGACCGACCCCGGCTTCGTGTAGTTGTCTTGTGGTAAGAGCGGCATCAGTGCCGGCGGCCTAAATTGCGGGTCATGCGATCTGATCGCCGCCTGAATGTTGCTCTCGGTCAGCCCGTAGTTGCCTTCGCCCTGACCGTTTTCGATCAGATTGCCGTTCTGGTCGTAAAGAAACTCATGCGGCCAGATGTTGTTGTCGAAGCGCTTCCAAAGCGTAAGGTTCGGATCCAGCAGCACCGGCCAATCGACGCCGAGCCGCTTTGTTGCCGCCGCGACATTCGAAGGATCGGCTGAAAAGGCGAACTCAGGCGTGTGGATGCCGACGATCACGAGGCCGCGATCTTTGTAACGGCGGTTCCACTCCTGAAGGTACGGCAGCGTGCGCAGACAGTTGACGCAAGTGTATTCCCAAAAATCCACCAGCACAATTTTGCCGCGCAGATCTTCGCGTGAAAGCGGTGGACTGTTTAGCCAACCGCCGCCCCCGGAAAGATTCGGTAACGTCTGAACGGCCGGCGGACCTTCAAC